>RFGQ01000387.1 GCA_003695865.1 Gemmatimonadota bacterium
AACGGCCGGGTGGTGGGCCGGAGGCCCGCGGTGGCGGCGGTGGACCTCGGGCCGGGCGCAGCGCGAGCGCCGCGGGGGGCGCCGCCGCCGGGCGCAGGGACGGGGCGCACGTACCCCTCGGGGACCAGGTGGACGCCAACGACCTCTCGGTCGTGCTTCTGCTCGAGTGGGGCGCCTTCCGTGCGCTCCTGACCGGCGACGCTCCGCAGGCCGTCGAGAATGCGCTCGCGCGGACCGGTCTGCTCGAGGACATCGACGTGCTCAAGGTCGGGCACCACGGGTCGCGGACCTCCACCGGGTCGGCGTTGCTGCGGGCGACGCTTCCCGAGGTCGCGCTCATCTCTGCGGGCCGGGACAACGGCTTCGGGCACCCGCACGCCGAAGTGCTCGACCGCCTCGCCGCGCACGGGGTGCGGGTGCTGCGCACCGACCGGGACGGCACGATCGTCGTTCGCGTGGACCGCGACGGTCGCTACCGGGTGGGGGGCCGCGACTGAGCGGCGTTGACCCCGGCCGCGGGGGCCCTACCTTGCCGGCAGAACCCTGTCGGCGGGGCCGCCGACCCGGGCGGCCTCGCGTACTCCATCAGGCCCGGACCCATGCCCGACAGTTCGATCCGCACGCTCGAGCGCCACATCGTCGAGGAGGAGCGCCGCCACCCCGAGGCCACGGGCGCGTTCTCCAACATCCTCTATCAGATCGCCTTCGCGGCGAAGATCATCTCGCGCGAGGTCAACAAGGCAGGCCTGGTCGACATTCTCGGAGCCACGGGCGACGTGAACGTGCAGGGCGAAGGCGTGCAGAAGCTCGACGTGCTCGCCCAGGACGTCATCTACCGGGCCCTGGACCACACGGGTCACCTGGCGTGCATGGTCTCGGAGGAGAGCGAAGAGATCATCCCGATCCCCGAGCCGTTCCCCACCGGCGACTATGTCCTGATCTTCGATCCGCTGGACGGCTCGTCCAACATCGACGTCAACGTGTCGATCGGCACGATCTTCTCCATCCACCGGAAGGTCAGCGGAGGCGAACACGGCACGCTCGAGGACTGCCTGCAGGCCGGGTGCCGCCAGCTCGCGGCGGGGTACGTGGTCTACGGATCGTCGACCATGCTCGTCTACACGAGCGGCTCGGGGGTCCATGGGTTCACGCTCGACCCTTCGATCGGCGAGTTCCTGCTCAGCCATCCGAACATCCGGCTTCCCGAGCCGCCGTCGCGCACCTACTCGTGCAACGAGGCCTACTATCCCCGCTGGTCCGCGGGTCAGCAGGCGCTCATGCGACACCTCAAGGGGCTGGACGGAGAGGGCGGGGGATACAGCTCACGCTACATCGGCTCGCTGGTCGCCGACTTCCACCGCACGCTGCTCCAGGGCGGCATCTTCATGTATCCGGCC
>RFGQ01000388.1 GCA_003695865.1 Gemmatimonadota bacterium
CGCCCCCTGCGCGAAGGGGGCGCGGGCCTCGCGGGCCGGCGCGGAGCGGGCCGGGCCTCAGGCGCCGCCCCCGTCGCCCGCGCGAGCCGCCGCCAGCCGGCGGACCACCTCGTCGGTCAGGTCGAACGCCTCGTCGGCCGCGATCAGCCCGCCCGCCGAAGCGTCGAAGATGAACGTGTAGTTCCCCTCGGTGCGGATCTGTTGGATGACGGCGTTCACCCGCTCCATGATCGGCTGCACCAGCTCCTGCTGCCTGCGCTGCGCCTCCTGCTCGATCTCGAACATGCGCTGCTGGTACTGCCGCTGGCGCTGCACGATCTGCTGCTGCCGTTCGCGGCGCGCCGCCGGCGTGAGCGTGACCTGCTGCTGCTGGTAGGCGGCCAGCATCGTCGAGATCTCCTCCTCGATGCGCGAGAGCTCGTTCTGCCAGGGCACCATCTCCTGTTCGAACTGTTTCTGCGCCGCCTGCCAGTCGGGATCCTGCGCGATGATCGCCTGCGAATGGATGTAGCCGATCTTCACGGCGTTCTGCGCCGCGAGCGGCCCGCCCGCCGTGAGCAGTGCCGCGACCGCGGCCAGAGACACGATGCGCATCGTGGGTGTCTCCCCTGGTTCGAGTCCGGCCGTGCCCCCGCGGCGCGCCGCGGGTGAGCGCACGGCCATGGTCAGAAGCCCGGTCCCAGCCGGAAGTGGAGCTGCCATCCCGGCTGGGGCTTGTCGAAGCCATAGGCGTAGTCGAGCCCCACCGGTCCGAACGGCGTCACGAGCTGGACGCCGAGGCCGGCGCCCCGGAACATGCGAGTGGGATCCACGTCGCGGATGTCCTGCCACACGTTGCCCGCGTCGAAGAACGCCGACAGAGACATCTGGGCGCCCAGACGTAGCGCCAGTTCGGCCGTCACCGACGTGAACGCGTCGCCCAGACGGTCGATGTCGCGGATCGTGCCCGAGCGCTCGGGGAAGAAGCCGAACGGCGTGATGCTGGTCTCGTCGTAGCCGCGCAACTGCTCGCCGAACTGCACGCCGCCCATCCAGAAGCGGTCGAACGGGAAGCGGTCGGCGTCACCCGCAAGCGCTCCGAAACGGGCCGTGAAGCCGAGCGCGACCGTCGTGCCCGAGCCGGGCGCTGTCGGGTCGCGCCCGAATTCGGCCACCGGGAGCCACCACGAGCCGTCGGCCGTCACCTTCTGGAACGTGCCGTCGCCGCCCAGCAGCCCGCCGTTCAGCTCCAGGTTGAGCTGATGGCGCGTGCCGTTCGTGGGGAACAGAGGGTGGTTGAGCGTGTTGCGCGCGATGCCGAGCGTGAGCGTGCTCTGCGTACCGGGCGGCCGCCCGAAAAGCGAGTTGTCCGCCGCCGAGGAGCGCAGCGTGAACGTGGTGCGTGAGAGCCCGTAGCCCACGAAGATCCGGGTGAAGCGCGCCCC
>RFGQ01000389.1 GCA_003695865.1 Gemmatimonadota bacterium
CCTTCGCCCTGGGCGTGTTGTTCTCCAACAACATCGTCCACATGGCGTTTTACCTGGTCGTATCGCTCGGCGCGACCGCCGGCTTGTTTTTCCTGGCGGGCGCCCCGTTCCTGGGCGCCATGCAGCTGATCCAGGAGGGGATCGAGCGCGATCCCGAGAACCTCGACTTCTACGAGCAGCTCGGGAACTTCGCGTTCGCGGCGGCCGAGGATATCCGGCGCGAGGCGATGGTGACCGGCGGGGACGGCCTCACGGACGAGGTGAAGGGGCTCTACCGCGAGGCGATCACCGCCTACGAAAAGGTCTTCGAAGGACGTCCCGAGCCGGAGGACGCCGAGGCGGCCTCCACGCGCGTGGCGCAGATCCGCAATGTCGGCGCCGCGTACATGGAGCTCGGTGAGCTGGACCGTGCGATCGAGTTCCTGTCGGCGGCGCTCGAGGCGCATCCGGACGAGGCACGCCTGTGGGCGCTGCTCGCCGACGCCTACCAGCGCGCCGAGCGCATCGAGGACGCCGTCGCGGCGCTCGAACGGGTCGAGGCGATCGAGCCGGACTATCCGCAACTGCACCTGCGCATGGGGACGTTCCTGATCCAGCTCGGTGACCTGGACCGGGCCATCCCCGTGCTGCAGCAGGCGGTCGAACGCGGCACGCCGGCCGACCAGGCCGCGCGCCAGATCTTCGCCGAGGCGCACCGGCGCTTCATCGCGTCGAACAACGGGCGCTACAGCGACTTCATCGACTGGGTGGAACGGGCGAAGACCTCGTTCGAGCTGTCGGAGGACGCTACGGCCGAGATGAACTTCTGGCACGCGTTCGCGCTCTATCAGATCGCGGTCGAGGCGGAGAAGCCCGAGACGCTCGAGACGGCGCAGCGCACGCTGCCCATGTTCCAGAGAGCGCTCGAACTGTTCCGTTCGGCCCGCCCCTACGCGACGTCGCGGCGCGGCACGAACTACCAGCAGTTCCTCGATGCCGTGAACCAGTACATCGAGATCCAGCAGGCGATCATCAAGCGCGGTCGCTGAGTTCACCGCGCCGACCCTGCAGGGGCTGAAGGCCCCGCGGACCCTCGGGTCCGCGGGGCCTTTTCACGTGCGGGCCGCGTCCGTGCCGGGCGGCCCGTGGCCCCCGGGGCGGGCAGTGGGAGACGGTGGGGGACGAGAAAACCGTAAAAAACCCGAAGCGTTTTTCGGGAAAACCGCCCGCTCCAGTCGCCCCCCGGTTCCGCCGAATCCCCGCGCCCCCGCAGCGATTTCGCACGCTTCACCACCTGCCGTATCCGAACGAAAGCCGAAGCCTCTTTTCGCAAAAAAAGGCTTGCCGGGCCTTCCCCTGCACCCTATCTTCGCCCCATTACATGGGTGTTCTTCCCACAATTCCCCACCAGAGGATCGGGTGACGAGCTTCCTGGGGCGGTACGAGTATCAGCTCGACGACAAGGGTCGGGTCAGCCTTCCGTCCGCGTTTCGGCGCGAGGCGGACTGCGACCGGTTCGTCCTGCTGCAGTGGAAGCCGCCCGCCCTCACGCTCTTCCCCGAGACCACCTGGAAGTCCGCGCAGGAGCGACTGCTGCAGTTCCGACGCAGCCAGCCCGAAGCATGGGGCGAGATCCTGCGCCTCACGTCGAGCGCCGTCGAGGTGAGCCCCGACAAGCAGGGCCGCATCCTCG
>RFGQ01000390.1 GCA_003695865.1 Gemmatimonadota bacterium
GCGTCGAGCGGCGCACCAGGAGAAGCGGCGCCAGCGCCAGCGCGAAGGCCGCCGCCGAAACCGCCAGCGCCGCCGCCACGCGCATGAAATGGTAGATCTCCGCCGGAGACCTGAAGCCGGTCCGCCAGGCGCCCCAGAACTCGGCGCTCAGATAGCGGCTCGGGAGGAACTGGTCGAGATAGAAGGGCCGGTCGTCGGTCGCGGCGCCGAAGCGCAGCCCCGTCTCGCTTTCGATGCGCCCGATCTCGGCGGCGGGATCGGCGGCGGTCAGAAGCCGCTCGTAGACGGTGAAGTCGGGATGCGGCGGCCGGCCGGGCGCATAGGCGACCTCATAGCCGCGCGCCGTCGCCCGGGCGAGAATCGCGGCGACCTCGTCCTCGGACCAGCCCGAGGGCTTGAACAGGAGCGGATTGTCCTCCCACGGCCCGTCCCAGGCGTGCACGCCCTCGGGCCGGAACAGGATGATCGCGCTCCGCTCAGGCGCCGGCAGGCCGCGCGCGGCCATGTAGCGGCGCAGCGTGTCGATGGCGTTGACCTTGCTGATCTGGAGCACCAGCGCGAACCCGTCCGGCTTCAGCCGGTCGAAGGCTGCGGACAGGCCCTCATGGGTGAACATGTGCTCCGTCGTGCCCGCGAGCGCGCCGAGATGATAGGCGGCCGTCGCCCCGCTCCATGACAACAGCACGAGATCGTATCGCTTCCGGTCGCGCTCCAGAAAGGCGCGGCCGTCATCCACCGCCAGCCGCACCCCGTCGAGCGCAAGAAAATCCTTCAGCCGGTAGGCGTCGAGCGCCAGCCCGGCCTCGACGATGGTCGGGTTCAGCTCCACGCCCGTGACCTCGTCATATCCGTTCTCGCGAAGGCTCATCATGTCGGCCCCGGCGCCCGCGAACAGCACGAGGGCGGAGCGGCGCGGCCCCGGCAGCAGCGCCGGAACCGTCGGCCGGTGCATGAGCGGCGCCTCGCGCGTCTCGCGCCATGGCCAGAGAAAGGCGAGGCCGTCGCCATTGGCGA
>RFGQ01000391.1 GCA_003695865.1 Gemmatimonadota bacterium
CATGAAAGACATCCGCCACGAGGCCATCGTGGGCGGGCTGCGCCACGCTCAGGAGCTCTTCGACAAGGCGGTGTCCAGACGCCGCAGAACCCGGCGCGAGGCGATCGAGGCGATGCAGCGCATCTCGGGCGGACTCACCTACGACGGCTTCCGGAACCTGGACCTGGTCGTCGAGGCGGTCGTGGAGAAGCTCGACATCAAGCGCATCGTGCTGCGCGAGACCGAAGAGGCCGTCGCGCCCCACTGCGTGCTGGCGTCGAACACCTCATCGCTTTCGATCGACGCCATGGCCGAAGGGCTGCGGCGGCCCGAGCAGTTCGGGGGCCTTCACTTCTTCAACCCCGTCCACCGCATGCCGCTCGTCGAGGTCGTGCGCGGAGCCCGCACCTCCGACGAGACGGTGGCCACGCTCTACGCCCTGGCACTGCGGCTCGGCAAGGTGCCCGTCGTCACACGCGACGGGCCCGGGTTTCTGGTCAACCGGATCCTCGGACCGTACATGAACGAGGCCGGCTTCCTGCTCGCCGAGGGCGCTTCCATCGAGTCGATCGACCGCGCCGCCGTCCAGTTCGGCATGCCCATGGGGCCGCTGCGCCTGATGGACGAAGTGGGGCTCGACGTGGCCCACCACGCGGGCCAGTCGCTCTACGAGGCGCTCGGCGAACGGCTCGCGCCCGCTCCACCCCTGATTGCGCTGGCCGAGACCGACCGCCTCGGGCGCAAGGGAGGGGTGGGCTTCTACCGGTACGAGAAGGGACGCGAGACGGGCGTGGACGACACCGTCTACGCCGACCTGGCCGAGTGCGTGCCGGCCGATCACCGGCCCTTCGACGCCCACGAAGTGCAGACGCGACTGGTGCTCGCCATGATCAACGAGGCCGCGCGCTGCCTGGACGACGGCATCGTGGGCAGCGCGGGCGAGGTCGATCTGGCCATGATCATGGGCACCGGCTTCCCCCCGTTCCGGGGCGGTCTGCTGCGTCACGCCGACACCAGTCACGTGCGGACCATCCTCGACCACCTTCGCGAGCTGGAGTCGCTCCACGGGGCCCGCTTCGAACCGGCGCCGGCGATCGTGCGACTGGCACGCGAAGGGCGAGGGTTCTACGAAGCCTTCGGTGGGTGAGCGTCGCGTACGATCCGCCGATGTCGAGCAGCCCCGAGGCTCCAATCAGGTCGTCGGGGTCGTCCCCTGCGCCGGTCGCTCGAGGCGTATGGGGACGAGCAAGGCCCTGCTGACCCACGGGGACCGCACGTTCGTCGAGTGCACCGTCGCCGCGCTCCGTGAGGGCGGCTGTGAGCCGGTGCTCGTAGGACTCGTCGACCCGCTGGGACCCGAGGCGGCCGCCGCCCGCCGCGCCGGCGCGGAGTTGCTCGCAGTGCACGACTCCTCGCCCGGCCCCATCGCCTCTCTGCGCGCGGCGATCGCGGCCCACCCCTCCGCGCCGGCCGTGGCCGTCCTGCCGGTCGATCACCCGGCCGTGCGCCCGGCCACGGTCGCCGCGCTCCTGGCCGAGCACGCGGCCTCGGGCGCGGCCATCGTGGTGCCCGAGCACGAAGGCAGGCGCGGCCACCCGGCCGTGTTCGACCGGTCGCTGTTCGCCGAACTCACCGACCCCGCGCTGCAGGGCGGTGCGCGCACGGTGGTGCGGGCCGACCCGGGCCGCGTGCGCACCGTGCCGGTCGACGACCCCGGCGTGCTGCTCGACGTCGACACGCCGCAAGACCTCGCGCGGCTCGCGGCGCAGGCGAACGGACTCGCCGGCCAGGCGGACGCCGGCAGCGCGGCCGAGGATCCGCCCGCACGCGACCCGAAGGCCCGATGATTCACGACGCCCCCCTGGACGCCGCCACCGCCGCCCGGGCCGTGCTCGAAGCGGTGGACGCGGGCGGCGAGGCGGCCGTGGTCGCGCTCCTCGACGAGCCCACGCCCGGACGGCGTCTGGTGCTGGTGCGTGACGCGTCGGGCGCCGAGCGCCCGCGGGGCACGCTGGGCGAGGGCGCGCTCGACGAAGCCGCACGCGATCTGGCGCGGGCGGGGCTCGACGGGTCGGCCGAGGGAGGCCGCCACACGCTCACCACGGGCGGGCGGGCCGTGGCCGCCTACCTCGAGGTGCACCGCGCCGCGCCCGAGCTGTTCGTGGTCGGTGCGGGCCACATCGCGCAGCCCCTGGTGGCGATGGCCGCCGAGGTCGGCTTCGAGGTGACCGTGCTCGACGACCGGCCCGCGTTCGCAACGGACGAGCGGTTCCCCGCGGCCCGCGCGGTGCTGCGGGTCGACTTCGGCGACCCCTTCGCGCACGTGACTGTGGGTCCGCGTGCGCACGTCGTGCTCGTCACCCGCGGGCACAGGTACGACTACGAGTGCCTGCTCAGGCTGTTGCGCGCGCGCCGGCCGCCCGCCTACATCGGCATGATCGGCAGCCGTCGGCGCGTGCGGGCGACCTTCGAGCAGCTCCTGCGTGAGGGGGTACCCCGCCCGGCGCTCGCACGCGTGCGGGCGCCGGTCGGGCTCCATCTGGGCGCGCGCACGCCGGCCGAGATCGCGCTCTCGGTGTTGGCCGAGATCGTGATGCTGCGCCGGGGAGGCGACGGGCGGCCGCTGGCCGAAGTCGCCGACGTGCTGCGTCGGCTCGTTCCGGAGGAGCCATGAGCGCCGAAGAAGCGGGACTCGAGGTCTACCGGGCACTGCTCGAACGCCACTCGGCGGGGCGCCCGCTCGTACTCGCCACCGTGGTGCACGCCCGGGGCTCCACGCCTCGCAAGGCCGGCGCCTGCATGCTCATCGACCCGGAGTTCGGCCTGGTGGGCAGCATCGGCGGGGGCTGCGGCGAAGCCGAGGTCATCCGGGCCGCGGACGAGGCGCTGGCCGAGGGCCGGGCGCGCCTCGTACACGTCGACCTCACGGCCG
Source organism: Gemmatimonadota bacterium (assembly GCA_003695865.1). Taxonomy (GTDB): domain Bacteria; phylum Gemmatimonadota; class Gemmatimonadetes; order Longimicrobiales; family Gaopeijiaceae; genus J028. Next base: position 2,912 of record RFGQ01000391.1, read on the forward strand.
ACCTGCTGTCGTGGAGCCCCGCCGTCTGCGGGGGCGTGATGGATGTCCTGGTCGAGCCCATCGGCGCTGTAGGCCCCTCCGAGGCCGGAGACGACGACAGGTGATCCCCCGCCCCGTCCACATCCACTATCTGCGGCCGCCCGATCGCCTCGAGGTGTTCCATCAGACGCTCGTCCACGAAGACGCCTCGGTGCTGGTCACGTTGGCGCGCAACGTCGAGTTGCGCGAGCCGGTCGTCGTCGACGGCCGGGTGGTGCTGGAGCCCGGCTCCGACGCGGTGTGGTTCACCTTCCCCGGCGTGTGGCACGACATCGGGCGCTTTCACACCCGCGACGGCCGCTTCACGGGTATCTACGCAAACGTGCTCACGCCCCCCGAGATCCGCGAGGGCGACGAATGGCACACGACGGACCTGTTCCTCGACGTCTGGCTGGACCCGAACGGAAACGTGCGCGTGCTCGACGAGGACGAGCTGGAACGGGCCCGGGCGCAGGGCTGGGTGGACCGCATCCTGGCCACCCGGGCGCGCATCGAGGCCCGGGAACTACGAGAATGGGCGGAGGCCGGAACCTGGCCCCCGCCCATCGTCTCGGAATGGACCCGCGAGCGCGCGCTTCAGGTGCTTGCGGCGGCCGCCTCCGACGAGAGCAGGTGAGCGGCGCACAGCCGCTCCACGTCCACGTAGACCTGCTTGAGCACCGCCGGGTCCTCACGCAGGAAGTCGATGAGGCGCTCGTAGTCCTCGATCGCCTCCGCCGGCACCTGGACGTCTTCGTGGTGGTACGAGCCCTCGTCCACGAAGAGCAGTCGCACCGTCACCGTCGCGCTCAATCCTGCCCCCCGCTGTCCGCTTCGAGCATCTGGTTGATGATGCGCTCGAACTCGCGCACATCACCCCACTCGTTCACGCGCGTCGCGATGCCTCCGCCCTTGCTCACGAAGATGGTCGGCGTGCCGCTCACGTTCATGGCCAGCCCCAGGTGCATGTTGGCCGTCACGACGTCGGCGAACTTGTCGGAGTTGAGGCAGGCGCTGAACTCCTCCACGTCGAGCCCGATGGCCTCGGCGTAGCCCTCGAAGTTCGAGATCGGGGGCGTGGCCGACGAGCTCCAGCTCGTCTGGTGCTGGAAGAGCTGGTCGTGGTAGGGCCAGTAGTAGTCGCTTCCCTGGTCCAGCGCACAGCGCGCAGCGCGCGCCGCCAGAAAGGCGTGCGGGTGCTGCCTCAGCGGGAAGTCCTGGAAGACGAACTTCGCGATGCCCGACTGCACGAACGCGAGGTCGACCTGCGGCTTCACGCGTGTCGCGAACGCGCCGCAGGCGGGGCACTGATAGTCGCCGAACTCCATGATCGTGATGGGAGCGTTGGGATCACCCCGCTCCACACCCACCGCGGCGCGCACCAGCTCCTGCGCGTCGGCGAACTCCATCTCGAGCGGCTCGGTCGCCGCATTGGTGGCCACGTTGCGGGTCACCGACCACGCCACGCCCGCCACCGCGATGAGCACGACCGCGCCCATCAGCCAGTAGAAGACCTTCATGTCTCCGCTCTGCTGCGAACCCTTGTCGGCCACTGCGCCATCCTCCTCGATCGTTGATCCCCGCCTCCGCCACCGGTCGCCCGTTGCGCCCCACGGCGCCGGCCCGCACACGTTCCGTGCGGCAATCGGTACCCTACCGCGAAGGGGGCAAAATGGTCCGGCCCGGGGGCGGGGGGCAACGCCGCCGGCACCCCGCCGCGACTCCACGGCCGGGCGCGCGCTATTCCGCCAGCACCTCCAGCACCGCCTCGGTGTCGCTCAGGTCGTCGAACGTCACGTCTGCGCCCGCACCCGCGAGCGCGTCCTTCGTGTGGTTCCCGGTCGCCACGGCGACCGTGCGCAGGCCGTGGACCCGGCCGCAGCGCACGTCGAGCGGGGTGTCGCCCACCACGAACACACGGGCCGGATCGAAGTCGGCGTCCCAGTGTTCGCGCGCCCGCTCGAGCGCCACCTCGGGGAGCGCGTCGCGCTCCTCGCGGTCCGACCCGAAGGCCCCCACGCGGAAGCGGCCGCCCAGCCCGGCCGAGCCCAGCTTGAGCTCCGCCCCACGGGCGACGTTGCCGGTGAGCAGCGCGAGCGCAACCTCGTCGAGCGCATCGAGCGCGTCGAGCAGCGCCTCGGCACCGGGCAACGCCCGCATCGGCTGAGCCGCAAGCCGCCGCTCCAGTTCCGTCAGATAGGCGGCCCACAGCGCCGGCAGGCCGCGGTCGATGCGTGCGGCGTCGAAACCCGCGGCTTCGAGCAGCTCACGGGCGATCTGGGGGTCGGTCTTGCCCGAGAAGTCGTGCGAGTCGATGGGCCCCGCCGTGCCGAACGTCTCGAGCATCGCCGTATGGAACGCATGACGCGCGGGCCCGCCGGTCACCAGCGTTCCGTCCACGTCGAACAGCACCAGGGTCCGCAGGCTCACGCCCCCTCCTCTCCCCGCACCGCACGTTCGATGGCCCGCTCGAGTGCGTCCCGCGCCGCCACGCCGAGCGCCAGGGCGAGCCGCGCGTCCAGCGCGCGCTCGGGCTCGCCGGTCGCCAGCGCGAAGGTCACGTCGCCGTCGTAGGGCGTGTGCACGGGCGAGATGCGCCGCGCCATGGCGGTGGCGGCCACGCGCGCCACGCGTGCCAGATCCACCCGCGTGAGCGGCGCGTCGGTGGCCACCACCGCCAGCGTGGTGTTGGCGCCGGCGAGCGGGTCGTCGGCCGCCGCGTCGCGCATGATGCGGGCGGTATCGACGAACGCACCGTCCTCGCCGCGCGCGCCCGCGATCACCCGACCCTCGGCGTCGAGCACGTCGCCGAGCGCGTTGACGGCGACGAGCGCGCCCACCGTCCACTCGCCCACGCGCAGCGCGGCCGAACCCACCCCGCCCGGCGAGGCCCGCTCCATCCCGAGGATC
>RFGQ01000392.1 GCA_003695865.1 Gemmatimonadota bacterium
GATCGCGCTCTCGGTCATGCTGCTCGTCGTCGCGGGCCTCTTCATCCGCAGCCTGGTGAACGTGGCGCGCGTCGACCTGGGACTGAACACCGACGACGTGGTGACCTTCCGCATCTCGCCGGCGCGCAACGGCTACGACTCGCTCGAAACACGGGCGCTCTTCGAGCGCACCGAAGAGGCGATGCGCGCCATCCCGGGAGTCACCCAGGTCTCGGCGGCGATGGTGCCGGTGCTGGGCGGCAGCAGCTGGGGCACCGACGTAGCGGTCCAGGGCTGGGAGTCGGGGCCCGACATCGACTCCAACGCGCGCTTCAACTGGGTGGGACCGGGATTCCTGAGCGTGCTCGAGATGCCGCTGCTCGCCGGACGTGAATTCACCGACGCCGACGCCGCGGGCCAGCCGCCTGTGGCCATCGTGAACGAGGCGTTCACGCGTAAGTTCAACCTCGACGGCGCGGACGCGGTGGGGAAGTTCATGTCGACGAACTCGGGGGCGGAGCCGGGCGAGCTGGACCGCGAGATCGTGGGCGTGGTGCGCGACGCCAAGTACAACGACGTGAAGGAGGCCGTGCCGCCGCTCTTCTTCCTGCCCTGGCGCCAGGTTCAGGGGTCGATCCCCGGACTCACGTTCTATCTGCGAACGGGTGTGGAGCCGTCGGTGGTGATGGGGCAGGTGCCCCAGGCGATGAAGGCCGTCGACCCCAACCTGCCGGTCGAGTCGTTGAAGACCCTGCAGCAGGAGGTCGACGACCGGGTGGTGGTGGATCGCTTCATCAGTACGCTGGCCGTGGCCTTCGCGCTGCTCGCCACCCTGCTCGCCGCCGTGGGCCTCTACGGCGTGCTGGCCTACACCGTGGCGCTGCGCACGCGCGAGATCGGCGTGCGGGTGGCGCTGGGCGCCGATCGGGGCCAGGTGCAGGGCATGGTCGTGCGCCAGGTCGGGCGCTTGGCGGTGGTGGGCGGCGTGATCGGGCTCGCGGCGTCGTTCTTCCTGGGGCGCGGTGCCGAGTCGCTGCTCTTCGAGCTGAAGGGGTGGGACCCGCTGGTGATGGCGGGGGTGATCGTGGTGCTGGGGCTGGTATGTCTGATCGCGGCCTACGCGCCCGCCCTGCGCGCCTCGCGGGTCGACCCGATGACGGCGCTGCGCTGGGAGTAGCGCGGCGCGCGGGCCCTCTGCACGGGGGCGTCTCCGCCGGACGGGGACGCCCCCTTTTAACGTCCCGGGCCCCGCCGCCGTCTCACTCCTCGGATGCACACGGAAGGCCGTTCTCGCACATCGAGGAGAGAGATACGATGAAGCGCTTCCATCCGGGACTGCTGCTCCTGACCACTGTGGCCCTGGCCGCGTGTAGCGACGACGGCGCCGCGCCGCTGCCCGAGGCCGACGACGCCGGGGTGGCCGCCGACGTGGCCGTGGTGGCCGCCGACGCGGCGATCGAAGACCTGCGCAGCATGATCGACATCGGTTCCTTCGGGCTCGGGGCCCCTGCCGCGATGGTGGAGGACGAGCGCACCGTGAGCCGCTCGATCACCTTCTTCGACGCCGAGGGGAACGAGCAGGACCGCTACGATCCCGTCACGACCGCCTCGGCGCGCATCGAGGTCGAGATCAACGCCGAGGTCAGCCGCGAAGGCTGGAGCGCCTCGGTCGAGCGCCACAAGGACCTGACGGTGAGCGGGCTCGAGGGTGACGAGACCACGCGGGTGTGGAACGGTTCGGGCACCGACGAGGTGCACCGCTCCCGCCACACCGACGAGGACGGCACCCGCAGCTACGAGCTCAACGGCACCTTCTCGATCGACAACGTGGTGCGGGGCGTACCGCGCTCCGAGAACCCCTGGCCGCTGTCGGGCAGCATCACCCGCGAGGTCACCGTCGAGATCACGAACGGGCCCAACGGGGACGAGACGCGCACGATGACGGCGGTGCTCACCTTCAACGGCACGCAGTTCGCCACGCTGGTCGTGGACGGCGAGACCTTCGAGGTCGACCTGGCCGCCCGCGACGGCCGCAGCCCCTTCCGCAGGCCGCGAGGCGACGGCTGAGCACAGGTGGCGGCGGAGGTGCTCCGGAAGGGAGCCGCCCGCCGCCACCCCGCCC
>RFGQ01000393.1 GCA_003695865.1 Gemmatimonadota bacterium
AGGTGCGCGACGACGGCTCCGACCGGGTCGCCGAACCGCAGCCCGACCCGGAGCCGGACGGAGGCGGATGATCGGACCCGTGGGTGCCGTACTGCCGGTCGACAAGCCCGCCGGTCCCACGTCCCACGACGTGGTCGCGTGGGCCCGCAGGGCGCTCTCCATCCGGCGCATCGGCCACACCGGCACGCTCGATCCGTTCGCTACCGGACTGCTCGTCCTGTGCGTCGGCCCGGCGACCCGGCTGGTCGAGCATCTGACCGGCCTGCCCAAGCGGTACCGTGCCGAGGTGCGTCTGGGGGTGTCGACCGACACGCACGATCCTGAGGGCCGGGTCGTGCACGAGCACGCCGGCCCGATCCAGGTCGACGCCGACGTGCTCGGGGCGGCGCTCGAGGGCTTACGCGGTGAGATCCTGCAGGTGCCGCCCGCCTTCTCGGCCAAGAAGGTGGACGGGGAACGCATGCATCGACGGGCCCGCCGGGGCGAGACCGTGCGGCTGGAGCCGGTGCCGGTGACCGTCTACGACCTCACGCTCGTGTCACACGATGGGCCGCGCCTGATCCTCGATGTGACCTGTTCGGCCGGCACGTACGTGCGTGCGCTGGCCCGCGACCTGGGCGAGGCGCTGGGGGTGGGGGCTCATCTCACCGCGCTGCGTCGCACGGCCGTGGGCGACCTGCGCGTGGAGGACGCCCTGCCCGGCGAGCGCCTGCGCGAGCCCGGCGGGGCCGAGGCCGCCCGCGAGCACCTGCTCGAGCCCCTGCGGGCGCTCGACCACCTGGCGCACGTGGCGGTCGACGCGGAGCAGGCCCGGCGTCTGCGGCTGGGGCAGGCGGTGCCCGTTCCGGCGTCGGACGCCGTGCTCGGAGCGGCCGCGCGGGGAGGCGCGGGCACGCCCCCCGGCGCCGGCACGCGGCCCGGTGAGGCCCGCGAGCCGGTGGCGGTGGTCGAGGCCGGGCGCCTGGTGGCCATCGGACGGCTGCAGGACGGGGTGCTCCGGCCCCGCAAGGTGTTCGCCGATGCGTGAGCTGGCGATCGATCCGGCGCTGCCCGGCGGCGTTCCCGACGACGGTGCCGGCGCGGTCGTCACAATCGGGACCTTCGACGGGGTCCACCGCGGCCACTGGAAGGTGCTCCAGGAGATCCGGCGCAGGGCCGAGCGCACGGGCCGGCGCAGCGTGCTGATGACCTTCCACCCCCACCCGCTCACGATCGTGAAGCCCGAAGCGGCGCCGCCGCTGCTCACGACGCCGGTCGAGAAGAAAGAGATCCTCGCCGAGAGCGGGTTGCACTACGCCGTCTTCGTGCCGTTCACGCCGGTGCTGGCCGCCTATTCACCCGAACGCTTCGTCGAAGAGATCCTCGTGCGGCGGGTGGGCGTGGCCGAGCTGGTGGTGGGCTACGACCACCACTTCGGTCGCGGCCGGTCGGGAGACGTGGACACGCTGAGGGAGCTGGGTGAGCGACTGGGCTTCACGGTGGACGTGGTCGGGCCGGTCCACGCCGACGGCGAGCCCATCAGTTCGACCCGCATCCGTCGAGCCCTGGCGGCCGGCGACCTCGAGGCGGCCGCGGCCGGGCTGGGCCGGCCCTATTCGGTGCGCGGGGTGGTGGTGCGGGGGGACGGCCGCGGCCGCCTGCTGGGTTTTCCCACCGCCAACCTGCACGTGGCCGACGGAGGCGCGCGCAAGCTGATTCCCCCCCCGGGCATCTACGCGGTGCGCGGCGTGTTGCGAAGAGGCACGTTCGACGGCGCCCTCCACCTGGGCCCCCGTCCCACGTTCCGGGGTTCACCGCCCACGGTCGAGCTCCACCTCATCGATTTCGACGGGGACCTGTACGGCGAGGAGGTGCGGGTGGACTTCGTTCGCTACCTGCGCGACGTGCAGCCCTTCAGCAGCGTGGAGGCGCTCGTCGAGCAGATGCGGCGGGACGTGGATGAAGCCCGCCGGGTGCTGTCCGGAGACGGTTGAGGGGCCTCGCGCGCGCCGGTGCCGCCGTGTGGCAGCGCGTCTCGTGCCGGCCTCGACCGTCGCCCGTGCGCTCAGATCAGCCGCTGGAACAGCAGCATCGCGACGAAGGCCGCCGTGGTGAGCATACCGACCCGTGAGCGGCGGGCCCCGCGGTAGGCTTCGGGCAGTAACTCCTGAAGCACCATGAGCAGCATGGCCCCCGCCGCGAACCCGATGGCGTAGGGCAGGAGGGGATGCACGGCCTCCACCAGCAGGAAGGCCGGTACCGCCATGAGGGGCTGCGGCAGGCTCGAGAAGACGCTCCAGCCGGCGCAGCGGGCCACGCTCTGGCCGCGGGGACGCAGGACCGCCGAGATCGCGATGCCCTCCGGGATATTGTGGATCGCGATGGCCACGGTCACGAAGGTGGCCAGCGCCGCGCCGCCGGCGAACGAGGCGCCCACGGCGACGCCTTCCGAAAAGGAGTGCACGGTCATGACGAGCACCATGAGCAGCATGCGGCGGGCGCCGGCACCGGTCACCTCGCCGAAGCTCACGTCGTGCTCGCCCAGCACCCGCGACGACAGCAGCACGAACGCGACGCCCGCCTGCACACCGACGAGCGTCTGAACGAGCCCGTACTCCAGGCCCTCGAAGAGCAGCCCGCTGGTGGCGCCCATCATCAGGCCTCCGGCCAGGGCCGACGCATACGCCTGGCCCGCCTCGGACACCGTGCGCACGAACAGGAAGGGCAGCGCGCCGAGCCCGGTCGCGAGCGCCGTGATCAGCGCGAACAGAAAGACCCCGAGGAGCGGGTGCGCCTGCAGCCACCCCTCGAGCGCGGGCGCCCAGGACCCGCCGTTCACAGAAGGCCCC
>RFGQ01000394.1 GCA_003695865.1 Gemmatimonadota bacterium
CCGGGGTCGTCGTGAGCACGAAGAACGTCGACGACAGCAGTCCGCCGATGAGCGTGTAGGCGAGCGCGTTCCAGATGTTGGCGTCGGCGGCGCGGCTGAAGAGCACCAGCGGCAGCAGCCCCAGCACCGTCGTGGCGGTGGTCATGAGGATCGGGCGTACCCGCTCGAGCGTCCCCCGGAGCACCGCCTCGCGCAGCGGCAGCACCTCCCCGCGGCGCAGTCGGTTGATGTGGTCCACCAGCAGGATGGCGTTGTTCACGACGATCCCGCCCATCATGATCACGCCCACGTAGGCCTCGCGCGTGAACGAGGCGCCCGTGTAGAAGAAGATCAGGAACACCCCGATGAGCGCCATCGGCACGGTGAGCAGCACAACGAACGGGTGCAGCAGCGACTCGAAGAGCGCGGCGGTCACCATGTAGACCAGCACGATCGACACGATGAGCACCAGGTAGATCTGCTGCTGCTGCTCCACGGTCCAGCGCCAGCCCTCCGCGGCCTTCACGGTATAGCCCTCGGGCACGTCGGTGGCCTCGAGGATCCGGTCGCGGAAGAAGTCGCCCAGCTTGACCGGGCCGCGGAACTCGTAAGCGACGGTGCGCTCGTACTGCTGGTTCTCGCGGCGGATGCGCGCGAGCACGTTGCGCGGATAGATGCTCACCACGTCGCCGAGCCGTACGCCGTTCCCCCACGGGCCGGGGATGAACGTCTCGCGCAGCTCGAGCACGCTCATGGCATCGGAGTCTCGCAGCTTCACGCCGAAGCGCACGTCCTCGCCGTCGATCTTGACCGTGCCGTCGGTCGAGGCGCCCTCGACCGCGGCGCCGATGCCGCGCGCCAGGTCGGCCACGGTCATCTCGTAGCGGGCCAGCGCCGGCCGGTTCACCTCGACCACGAACTCGGTCGCCTTCTCCCGGATGAAACGGTTCGCGGACGAGTTCGTGTCGACGTCGCGGACGCGACTGATGCGCTTGAGCCGGCGTCCCAGATCTTCGGCGATCTCGCGCACCCGTTCGTAGTTGTAGCCGAGGACGGTGATCGCGTAGTTGGGCGGCGCGCCCCCGCCTCCGTACGCGAACGAGGGACCGGTGCCGTAGACCCGCACCTCGGCCCCGCTGAAGCCCAGGCTGAAGGCGACCATCTGTTCCTTGATGGCCACGGGGATCGAGGTGAGCTCGAGGGAGTCCGGGAAGGTCAGGTGAATCCGGGCAGAGGTGCCGTAGACGTCGGTCGTGAAGCGCTCGACCTCGGGCATCTCGCGGATGCGGCGTTCGAAGAAGCGGGTCAGCTCGTCGGTGCGCTCCAGGTCCGAACCCCGCGGCAAACGCACGTAGACGTCCACGTAGGTCTCCTGGTCGCCGAACCCGCCCCAGACGCGCCCACGGGTCACGTACGTGTCGAACAGGTAGTAGGAACCGGCCAGCGCACCCGCAGCCACGAGGATCGCGACGAGCGGAGACGAGAGCGTGAGCCCCACCATCCCCCGATAGAGCGCCACGTAGAGGGGTTCCCGCGCCCCACGCTCGGCGGGCACGTCGAGGCCTTCGGACGCAGCCTCGGAGACGCGCCCTCCGGTCCCCACCTCGTGCGCCGCGCCACCCGACCCGGCACCGGCCCGCCCGACCGTGGTGCCGTCACCGTGCCCATCCACCCGGGCCCGCCCGCGTCCCCGCCGCGCGTCGCGGGCGAGCAGCCGCGCTGCCGTCGCGGGGATGAACGTGAACGCCACGAAGAGCGACGCGAGCAGGGTGAGCCCTACCACCACGGCGAGCGGCACGTAGAACACACGCAGCTCGCCCTGCAGGTAGACGAACGGCACGAACACGATGAGCGTGGTCGCCGTCGAGGCCAGGATCGGCAGCACCACCTCGCGCGTGCCGTCCTCGGCCGCCCGCGCCGCGTCCTCGCCACGCTGCCAGCGGCGGTAGACGTTCTCGAGCACCACGATCGAGTTGTCGACGATGAGCCCGAAGCCCATCGCCAGCCCGGTCAGCGTGAGCAGGTTGAGCGTGAGTCCCCCGAAGTAGATCAGGTTCAGCGAGATGAGCACGCTGAACGCGATCGTGAGGAACACCATCCCGGCCGAGCGGAACGAGCGCAGGAAGACGAGCAGCACGGCGAAGATCACCAGCACCGCAAAGCCCGCCCGGTAGCGCAGGTCGGTGAGCTGCGCCTCGATCCGTTCCGATTGGTCCGAGAGCAACTCGAACCGGGCGCCCGGCGGGTTGAGGCGTGAGAGCTCTTCGACGCGGGCCCGGACGGCCTCGGCCGTGCGCACCACGTTCGAGCGCGGCTCCTTCATCACCGTGATGCGCACGGCCGGGTTGCCGTCGACGCGGCTGAAGGCCCGCGGCTCCTCGAACGTGTCCACCACGCGCGCGACGTCGCGCACGCGCACCGTGCGCCGCCCGTCGGCGATGAGCACCGCGTCCAGCAGGTCGCGGGCGGCTCCGGGCTGATTGCGGATCGAGAGCGTCCACTCGCGCTCGCCCCGGCGCACCACCCCGGCCTCGCGCGCCAGATCGAGCGCCGCCACCGCGTCGGTGATCTGTGCGGGGCTGAGCCCCAGGGCGAGCGCCCGTGTCTCGTCCAGGCGCACCACGATCTCGCGCTCGCGCCCGCCGGCCACGTGCACCACCGAGACGCCGTCGAGCTGCTCCAGCGCCGGCTTCACCACGTCGAGCGCGTGCTCCCGCAGCGCCTCGAGGATGAACGGACCCGTGAATACGTACTCCAGGATCAGGTCGTTGCGCGCGTTCTGGAACGCGTCGGGCCTGTAGGGCTCGACCACGACGGGGTCGGCCGAAGCCGGCAGCTCGGTCTCTTCGAGCTGCGCGATGCGCTCCGAAAGCTCCAGGCGCGCGAAGTCCATGTTGGTGCCCCGCGCGAACTCGGCCGTGATGTCGGCCTGTCCGATCCCCTGCTCCTCGTAGGACTCCGAGAGGATGCGCTCGATCCCGGGCACTTGCTGGACGACGGACTCCAACGGCGACGTGAGGAATGCCTCGACCGTTTCGGGCGACGCCCCCCGCCACGTGCCCCGGATCTGCAGGCGCGGCAGTTCGGCGTCGGGGAGCATCTCGAGCGGGATGTTGCGCCACGCGAACACGCCGAGCAGCGCCACGGCCGTGTAGGCCATGGCCACCGCCACGGGCCGGCGGATGCTCGTGCGGATCACGCCGGCGCTCCCGCCGACTCGGGGCCGCCGCGCGGCTCCGCCACCCCCGCCC
>RFGQ01000395.1 GCA_003695865.1 Gemmatimonadota bacterium
CCCCCCGCCCCCACCGGCATGGTGGCCGCCCGCCCATGAGAAGCGTGCCCCTGCGTCCGCTCGCGCTGCTCCACCGGCGGCTCACAGTGCTGATGGCGCTCGCCGCGCTCCTGGCCTTTGGCGGCGGGGCGGGCGTCGAGCCGCTGTCTGCGCTGATGGCGCTGGCCGGCCTCGTCACGGCGCTCTTCTGGCAACCCGACCCGAGGCTGTCGCAGCGGCTCGAGCACGTGTGGCTGCCGCTCGCCCTTCTGCTCGTCGGCCGGTCGCTGTTCCACATGTTCGCCGTGGGCGGCGACGTGGTCGTGCCCGTGGTCGACCTGCTCCTGTTGCTCATGGTCGCCGAGTCGCTGCGCAGCCTCGACGCCCCCAACGACGCGCGGATCTACGCCCTGTCGTTCGCGCTGCTGCTGGCGGCGACCGCCTACCGGCCCGGACTCGTCTTCGCGCTCGCCTTCGTGGCGTACGTGGGCCTGGCCACCGCGTCGCTCTTCGTGGGCACCGCCCGGCGCGAGGCGGCCCGCCACGGGGCGCACGACCTCACGCTCGACCGCAGGCTGGTGTGGCGCATCACGGCATTCTCGGCGACCAGCCTCGTGCTCGCCGTCGCGGTGTTCCTCACGTTCCCTCGCGTGAACCGCGCGTGGCCCGGGCGGGGAAGCGTACCCGCGGCGTCCATCGTGGGCTTCGCCGACCAGGTCTCCATCGGTGAACACGGCGCCCGTATCCAACCCAACCCCCAGATCGTGTTGCGCGTGGAGTTTCCCGACGGGCGTCCCCCGAACGTCGGCAGCCTCTACTGGAGGGGGCGCTCTTACGATCGCTTCGACGGGGTGCGCTGGTCACGATCCAGGCGGCTGCCCCCCTCGCTCGGCCGGGACCAGTGGTACGCCTCGTGGGGGCCCGGCCGCATGCGCCAACGGATCTACGCCACGCCGCTCGACGCGCGCGTACTGTTCGCCACCCATCCGGCGCTCGAGCTCACCGCCGAGGGCGACCGTATCCACCCCGTCTTCGACAACGCCGGCGACTTCACCTACTTCGGCTCGGGCTCGCTCGCCTACGAGGCGATCTCGGTATCCTCGCGGCCTTCCGCCGAAGCTCTGCGAGCCGCGGTGCGCGGTTGGGTGCCCGCGCGGAACCACTACACCCAACTGCCGCCGCTCGACCCACGGGTCGCCCGGCTCGCCGACAGCCTCACGGCCGGACTCACCAGCAACTACGACCGGGCCGTCGCCATCGAACGCTTCTTCCACGACACGTTCGACTACACGCTCGACCTGCCCGCCACCGCCCGCGAGGCCACGCTTGAGCACTTCCTCTTCCAGCGCCGTGCCGGTCATTGCGAGTACTTCAGCACCGCCATGGTCGTGCTGCTGCGCTCCCTGGGGATCGCGGCCCGCGAGGTGAACGGCTTTCTCGGTGGCCAGTGGAACGAGTTCGGAGGCTATCTCGCGGTCACCCAGAACGAGGCGCACTCGTGGGTGGAGGTCTGGTTCCCGGGTCAGGGCTGGGTGCCGTTCGACCCGACCCCGGCCGCACGCGGATCCGCCGAAGCCCGCCAGACATGGTACTGGCCCGGGAAGTTCCTGCTCGACGGCCTGCAACACCGCTGGAGCAAGTGGATTCTCGACTACGACATCGAGAGCCAGTCCGCGCTGTTTCAGCGCCTGGCCGGCGTTCTGCAGCAGAAGGGTGGAAGCGTCCGCTCGGAGGGTATGGACGGCTCGGGAGCCGATCTGCGTTGGCTCTGGACCCTGCTGATCGTCTCGGCACTCTGGACGGCCGCGCGCTGGGCGAGGGCGGGCGACGGCGGCTACACCGAGCCCACCCGCCTCTACCTGCGCCTCGTGGCCGAGGCCCGTCGCGCCGACCTGCCGGCGGCCGCGCTGCGCGCCCCGGCCGACCTCGTCGACACGCTGCGGGCCGGGCGCCATCCCGCGGCCCGCGCGGCGGAGCGCCTCGTCGATTACTACCAGCGCGCCCGCTTCGGCGGGGTGCCCCCGACCGACGAGGAACTCGGCGAGATGCGGGTGGCGTTCGACCTCGCGCGAAGGGCGCTGCGTGACGAGCGGGCTCGACGGCGGCGGAGCGCTGGACTTCGGCGCGCACCTGCGTAAGCTTGGGGTATGTCGACCCTACCGGATCCTTCGACCGAGCGCAGCGCCGCCTCGACCGGCGTGGGGGCCACGCCCCCTGCGCAGGCCCCGGGTACGGAGCCGGCCCACGGCCAGGCCGCGACCGGTGGCGCTCCTCCTCCGGCCGCCCCGGCTCGGCCTCTCGAGCCGCCGACCACGGGCCAGCGCGTCGCGACCATCTCGCACGAAGGACGCTTCTGGGACGTGTTCCTCGAGTTCCGGGACGACCCCCACGACCCCAACACCTACCGGGGACTGCTGTGCTTCTGCCCGCTCGACATGGCCGAGGGGGAGGAGCCCGTGCGGACGACGACGATCATCATCGAGTCGACCTACGACGAAGCGGTCCGCAAGGCGCACCGCTTCGAAGATCACCAGCTTCAGGGCCTGCTGCGCTCGGCGCTGCCCGACTGACCGGGCCGGCGCGTCCGCACGGAAACGGGGTGGAGCGGCGTTCGCGCCGCCCCACCCCGTCGTCTTCGCCCGTCGTCGTCAGGCCTCGCGCACCCAGCGCACCAGTTCGGGCAGCGTAGGCCGCTTGCCCTGCATGAGGATTCCCACGCGGTAGATGCGTCCGGCGACCCACGCCACGGCCACCACCGTGCCCGCCATCAGCACGAACGAGAGTCCGACCTGCCACAGCGGCGCGCCCGCCAGCATGCGCGGGAACATGAGCACCGGGCTGAAGAACGGCACCAGCGACATGACGACCGCGAACGTGGAGTGCGGCGACTCCATGACCATCGAAAGCACGATGATGGGCACGACCAGCAGCATCGTCACGGGAACCTGCGTCTGCTGCGCCTCTTCCTCGGTCGAGCACATCGCGGCGACCGCAGCGTAAAGCGCCGAGTACAGGAAAAAGCCGAGCACGAAGAAGACGAGGAACGCACCGAGCGCGGCCAGGCCGGGCAGGTATTCGGCGACGTTCTCCAGCTGTGCCATCTCGGGCCGGGCCGCGATCACCGCCGGCAGCCCGAAGGACGCCACCAACACCGCCATCAGCGCCCAGATGCCCACCTGAGTGAGCCCCACGGCGCCCACGCCCACGATCTTACCGAGCATGAGCTGCCACGGCCGCACGGCCGAGATGATCACCTCGACGATGCGCGTGGTCTTTTCCTCCAGCACCGAGCGCATGACCTGCACCCCGTAGAGGAGCAGGATCATGTACAGGAAGAAGGACCCGACGAATCCGGTGACGAGGCCGACGGCCCGCTCGGCCCCTTCCGGCTCTTCCTCCGACAGGTTGACCCAGTCGATGTCGCCGCCCGCCAGTAGCGCTGCGACGTCGACGTCGGCCCCGCTCTCCGCCAGGCGGTGCGCGACCACGGCCTCGGTGACCGCCTGTTGCAGGCGCAACCGGCGTACGGTGCCGGGCCGGCCGTCTCCCTGGTACGTCGCCCTCCCCTCGCGCAGCGTGCCCTCGTCCAGCACCAGGAATCCGGCGATTTCCCCCTCGTCCACGCGCGACTGCAGAGCCTCGTAGACCCCGTCGGTGTAGGGCACGGCGTCCACGTCGAAGGAGCCTTCGAGCCGCTCCACCACCGCCGCAGCCAGACGACCCGTCTCGTCGACCACCGCGATGCGGCGCTCCGCCCGCTCACCGCGCGCTTCGAGGAAGATCGGGATCGCGAAAACCGCGATCATGAACACCGGGAGCGCGATGGTGCCCAGAATGAACCACCGGTTGCGCACCCGCTGCAGGTATTCGCGCCTCATCACGACGAGCACGCTGTTCATGCGACCCCTCCCAGCGGCTGGAAGTCGGTGGGGAGTCCGGCGTCTCCGGCGGCGTCGGCACCGGCGTGCCGCACGAAGATCTCGTGCAGCGAAGGCTCGACCAGGTCGAAACGCCGCAACCGCACGCCCGCCTCGAGCGCGCGCCGCAGCAGGGCCTGTTCGTCGGCACCCTCACGCAGGTGCACGAGCAACGTGTCACCGTCCCGCTCGGCCCCGTCGACCTCGGGTCCGCGCACCCAGGCGTCGTCTCCCTCGAACTCGAGCGCCACCACGTCGCGGCGCTCCGCCCGTTTGAGCTCGCGCAGGTTACCGTCGAGTACCTTGCGCGCCTTCGAGATGAGGCAGACGTACTCGCACAGGCTCTCCGCGTGCGCCATCAGGTGCGTCGAAAACAGGATCGTGGTGCCCCGCTCGTGGAACTCACGCACGATCTGCTCCAACACGTCCTGGTTGATGGGGTCGAGCCCGCTGAACGGCTCGTCGAGAATGAGCAGCTCGGGCTCGTGCAGGATGGTGGCGATGAACTGGACCTTCTGCTGCATGCCCTTGGAGAGGTCCTCGATCTTCTTCTGGCTCCAGTCGGCCAACCCCAGCCGCTCGAGCCAGCGCTCGCCCCGGGCCCGCGCCTCGCGGCGCGGAATCGCCCGGATCTCGCCCATGAACTCGAGGTACTCGAGCACCTTCATCTTCTTGTAGACGCCCCGCTCCTCCGGCAGGTAGCCGACACGCTTACGGGCACGGTCGTCGGGCTCGCCCCCGAACAGGGCCACCGACCCCTCGTCGGGGAGCAGGATCGACATGATCATGCGGATCGTGGTCGTCTTGCCCGACCCATTGGGGCCGAGAAGGCCGTAGATCGAGCCCCTGGGGATCCGCAGATCGAGGTCCTCCACGGCGGTGTGTGACCCGAAGCGCTTGGTGACGCCGTGCAGCTCCACCGCGAACGACTGCGTACCGGTTTCCAGATCGACCTCCCGTGTCTGGGGGACCGCACGGGTCCCGCATGGTCACCTCGGCGGATGCCTGCGCGGGCGCCCACCCCGCAGCCGCAGCAGCGAGTGCGACCCCGGTGCGGGGGCGCGCACAAGCTACCGCTGTACGCACATGGGTACCAGCATCTTCATCCAGATCCGCACATGTTCCGGACGTTTGCGGCCCACCCGGCGACCCGGGCGCCGGCCGAGGCCCGCTACCCGTTGCCGCTCGGCGTATCGAGCCTACATTTCAGGGCTGCGCCCGCGTTCATCTCAGGGAGGCTGTATGGCCATCTATCGCACGCTCTTCTACGCCGACGTGACCGTCGGCGTCGGGGGCCGGATCACGATTCCGCAGGATCTTCGCGACCAGCTCGGCATCGCCGAGGGCGATACGCTGACCGTGCGCGTCGAAGAGACGCCCCGCGGGCAGCGGCAGATGGTCATGTGGAGGGCGGAGGAGCAGCCGGAGGACTGACGTGCCGGACTCCCTCGTGATCCGCGAGGGTGACCTCACCACCTTCGACGGCGACGCCGTCGTCAACGCCGCCAACAACCACCTCGTGCTCGGGGCCGGCGTCGCCGGAGCGATCGCGCGGCGGGGCGGCCCGGCGGTCCAGCGGGCCTGCGATGCGCACGTGCGGGAGCACGGGCCGATCCGCGTGGGCGAGGCGGTGCTCACTCCGGCCGGCGACCTGCCGGCGCGCTGGGTGATCCACGCGGCCGCAATGGGCGACGAACCCGCGTCGGCCCGATCCATCCGCGAGGCGACCCGCAGCGCGCTCGAACTCGCACGCGCCCACGGGCTCGAAAGCGTCGCGTTCCCCGTGTTGGGCACCGGCGTGGCCGGCTTCGACTTCGACGAGGCGGCCTCCATCATGCTCGTCGAGATCCGACGGGCGCTCGACGCGGAGGGCGCGCCCTCCACGGTCGTACTCTACGGCTTCCTACCGGAGCAGGCGGCGTGCCTGCGTGAGCTCGCGGGCGCCGCGCCCGCCCCCTGACC
>RFGQ01000039.1 GCA_003695865.1 Gemmatimonadota bacterium
ACTATCTGGATTTTTGGATTGGGTTGATCCAGATGCATCGACGCTGAGGCGTCCTCACCAGTCGTGTCGGTGCGCTTCGCCGAAGCCCCTCAGCCCCCGTACGACGCGCGGATCGCTTCGAGCCGCTCGTGCAACTCGCCCCGCGAGTACCAGCGCCCGCGGATCATCGTGCCGCTCGATTCGGCGAGCGCGCCGATGTCTTCGAGCGGGTTGCCGGCGACGAGCAGCAGATCGGCGCGCAGGCCCGGCACGATCCGGCCGAACACGTCGTCGCGCTCGGCGGCGCGAGCCGCCTCGCTGGTAGCGGCCCGCAGCGCCTCGAAGGGGCTCAGTCCGGCGTCCACCAGCGCACGAAGCTCTTCGTGCAGCGAGACGCCGGGCAGGATCCACCCGAAGCCCGCGTCCGTGCCGGCCAGGATGCGTCCTCCGGCCCGCAGGATCTCGCGGGTGATCGCTTCGTGGTTCTCGCGAGCCCGGCGGGCTACGTCCTCGTCGAAGCCGTTGTAGCCGACGCTCGCGAAGAAGTCGCGCATTCCGGGAGACACGTACGCGATGTCGTCGCTCGAACGGATCTGCTCCGCGCGGCTGCGGGAGAGCGCGTCGACCGTGATCGTCGGCGTGTGCCAGGCGCCCGAGGCGGCCGAGCGCTCGGCGAGCTCCCGCACGCGCTCCATGTCGAGCGTGCCGCCCCGACTGGCCGTCGAGGCGAGTAGCCGGAAGCCGAGCAGGTGCTCGAGCGTGCGCTGTCCCGCGTCGAGCGCCCCGTAGAGGCCGACGGCGCGTGGCACGTGGCCGATCACGCTGATGCCCTGCGCGCGCGCTTCCTCGACGATGGCGTCGTAGGTGGGTCGGTCGAGAAGGTTGTACACCTTGATGTAGTCGTAGCCGGCCGTGGCGTGCTCGCGCACCGCCGCACGTCCCTCGGCCGGGGTGCGGACCGGGGGCGTGAACGGCCCCCACGGACCGCCCGGTCCGTCGATGCCCGGGCTCGCGACGAGCAGGTCGGGTCCTTCGACGAGCCCGGCGCGGATGCTGTCGCGAAGCGCCTTCGTACCGGCGCCGCCCCACATCACCCGCACGGTCGTCACCCCGTGCGCCGGCCACAGCCACACGTCGTTGCGCCGGTAGGCGGGGGCGTCCGACGACAGGTGCACGTGCATGTCGACGAGGCCGGGCACCAGGTAGCGGCCGCGCCCCTCGATGACGAAGGCCCCGTCGGGCACGTCCGTGGCCGACGCCGGGCCGATCGCTTCGATGCGCTCCCCGCGCACGATCACGGTCTGGTCGCGGAGCACGCCCTCGCGGTCCATGGGCACCACGTGGACGCCCACGAAGGCGACGATCTCGGGCCGGGGAGACGGTGCCCGCTCGTCGGGGAAGTCCGAGGCCGCGGGGGCCGTGGCCTGCTCGCCGCACGAGGCCGCGCCGAGCGAAAGCAGGAGCACTGCGGCGGCCAGGCGGCTCAGCAGCGAGCCGACCGCAGAGCGCCGGAGAGCATGGGGGGCGGGGGGAACGGTGCTCATGTCGGCATGTACGCCGGGGAGCGCGGGTGCTTTCTCCTGTAGGCCGCCCGGTTTGCCCAGGGGCGTCGCCCAGGCTATTTCGCTGCGTGGGGTGGCGCGCACGCTGCGTGGCCGACCGCGCGGCCGCGGCCGCGGCGGATGGCCGCGCCCGGTCGGCGCCCCCGTACCGCCCGAGGCCCGGAGTCCGCCCATGCTCCTCGAACGTTTCTACGACGACGCGCTCGCCCAGGCCAGCTATCTGGTCGGATGCCAGGCCACCGGCGAGGCGTTCGTCCTCGACCCCAACCGCGACGTGGATCCCTACTTGGAGGCGGCCGCGCGGGAGGGCATGCGCATCGTGGGGGTGAGCGAGACGCACATCCACGCCGACTACCTCTCCGGAGCCCGCGAGCTGGCGCGGCGCACGGGCGCCACGCTGTACCTGTCGGGGGACGGCGACGATCCGGAGTGGGCCTATCGCTACGCCGCCGAGGACGGGGCCACGCTCGTCCACGACGGCGACACGCTCGAGGTGGGTCGCCTGCGCCTTCGCGTGCTGCACACGCCGGGTCACACGCCCGAGCACATCTGCTTCGAGCTCACCGACGGCGCGGCCTCGAACGAGCCCATGGGCGTGTTCACCGGCGATTTCGTGTTCGTGGGCGACGTGGGCCGCCCCGACCTCCTCGAGACGGCGGCCGGGGTCGCGGGCACCATGGAGCTGGGCGCGCGCGCCCTGTGGCGTTCGCTCGAGCGGTTCCGCGCGCTGCCCGACTACCTGCAGCTCTGGCCGGGACACGGGGCCGGCTCGGCGTGCGGCAAGGCGCTGGGTGCCGTGCCGCAGACCACGCTCGGCTACGAGAAGCGGGTCAACTGGGCCTTCGCGTGTGCGGGCGAAGACGACTTCGTCCGGGCCGTGCTCGAGGGCCAGCCGGAACCGCCCCGTTACTTCGCGGTCATGAAGCGCCTCAACCGGGACGGCCCGCCCCTGCTCGGCGCGGCCGCCCCGCCGCCGCTGCTGCCGGTCGAGGCGCTCGACGAGGTACTCGCCGGCGAAGGCCTCGTCGTCGACCTGCGCCCGCGTGGGGAGTTCGAACGCGGTCACGTGCCCGGCACGCTGTCGATCCCCTGGAACCGCTCGTTCACGACCTGGGCGGGTTGGCTGCTGCCCTACGACCGCCCGATCCACCTGCTCGCGGCCGAGGAGCGCCACGTGGACGGCGCGGTGCGCGCGCTCCGCATGATCGGGCTCGACGATGTCGCCGGTGTGTTCGACGCGGGGGCGCTCACGCTGCGCGAGGCTCGCCAGGGCCTGCGCACCGCGCCGGTGGTCGATGCGGCCGAAGCCGAGCGGGCACGGAGACAAGGGGCCGCCCTGCTGCTCGACGTTCGGGCGGCTTCCGAGTGGCGCGAGGGGCACGTGCCCGGCGCGCGGCACATCCACCTGGGCCGGCTCCAGGACCGCCTGAACGAACTGCCACGGGACGAGCGGATCATCGTGCACTGCCGCTCGGGAGCGCGTTCGGCCATCGCGCAGAGCCTGCTGCTCGCCCGCGGGTTCGAGCGGGTCGAAAACCTGGAGGGTGGCTACCTGGCCTGGCTCCGCGCGGGCCTGCCGGTCGAACGGACGGAGCACACCGCCGGGGAGGGGGCGCCCGTCACGTGAGCTTGGTGCCGGGCGTGCCCCGCGCGTAGATTGACGCGACGACCGTTCCGATTCCTTCCCCCCCGGCGGAGACACGGTTGAGCGACCATCCGGACCCCGACGGCCTCGCCCGTTCCGTCAAGCGGCTGTTCGATCAGTTCGACGCTCCCACCGACGACAGCGGCCCTCCTTCGATCGGCGCGGACGGCGGCGAGGCGCCGACCCGGCTGGCGCAGGCGGTTTCGGACTACCTGCTGGCGCCCGGGAGCGAACGCGGCCCACTGGCCGACGCGGTGCGCTCCGAAGCGGCCGCCGCGCGATCGGCGGGCGATCTCGACGACCTGGCCGCGGCCGTCGAAGAGCTGTTGGTGCAGCCCGTGCCCGACCCCGATGCGACCGCACTCGCGTGCGAGATCGTCGATCCGGCCGTCGAGACGCGTCTGGCGCTTCGCATGGGCGCGGTCCGCGACGAGGGTCGCCGCTCGGCGCTCGTCGAGGCGATCGTGCCCCTGGGCGGGTCCATGGCCGAGGCGATCGGCGAGGCGCTCACCGACACCGAGGACTCGCTGGCCCGCCGCACCTACGTGGCGGTGCTGGTGGCGCTGGGCGAAGCGGCCCGGGACGTGGTCGAGCGCATGCTCGACGACTCGCGTTGGTGGGTGGTGCGCAACGCGGTGCACGTGCTGGGCGAGCGCGCGAGCGCCGACGCGATCGGACTGCTGACCGCGCCGCTCGCGCACGAGCACGCCCAGGTGCGTCTGGCCACCGTGCGGGCGCTGGCGCGCATCGGGGGCGAGGACGCGGGGATGCTGCTGCTCGGCATGTTGGGCGATCCCGAGGCTCCGGTGCGCGCCTCGGCCGCGCGGGCTCTGGGCGAGATCCGCCTGGAGCGTGCGCTCCGCCCGCTGCTCGAACGGCTGGAAGAGGAAGAAGACGAGGACGCCCTCGAGGCGGTGATCGGCGCGCTCGGGCGACTGGGCGATCCGAGCGCCGTGCAGGCCATCGAGAAGCGGGGGCTGGAGGGTTCGTTCTTCTCGAAGCCGAAGAAGGACGTGCGCATCGCGGCCTACGGTGCGCTCGCGGCCATCGGCACGCCCAGGGCGATGGGCCTGGTGGAGGCGGCCGCCTCCGATCGCGATCCCGAGGTGGCCGCCGCCGTGCGAAGGATCCTCGCCGAGCGGGAAGAGGCCCGGCAGGCCGCGGCGTCCGACGTCGAGGGCGGCGGCGCCGACGACGCCTGAGCCGCGCCGCCCCCTTCGGCCCTCAGCGCAGCGTCCCGAGCACCCTCCCCAGCGCGCCGGCCAGCCGCAGACCCTCCCGCACTTCCCGGCGCAGCGACGACAGGCGGCCCTCCTGTTCGGAGTGCGCGAACAGCGCGGTGATCGTCGTATCCACCGGTCGTCCTTCGGGGAACGCCGCCGCCAATCGGAGCGTCTCGGTGAACGGGATGAGGTGGTCGGCCTTACCGTGGATGAGGCGCACGGTCGGGCGGATGCGCTCCAGGTAGGGGACGGGGTTCATGAGGGGCGACACGTCGAGCACGGCGCGGCTGAGCTTGCGTGTCACCTCTTCGGCGAGTGCCGGGTCGGGTTCCTCGCTCGACAGGGGAGCGAAGAGGTCGAACAGCCAACGCCGCTCCGGCGCCACGCCGTCGCGGAGCCGGCGCTTCAGGGGGTCGTAGCTCGGATCCCACGAGAGGATGCGACGCTCGCCCGCCTCCACCGCGAGGCGCCACAGGGCGTCGGCTACGTCGGCCGCGTCGCGGTAGTCGGGGATCGTGGCCAGGTGGTTCCCGCCGATGATCCAGCGGCCGTACGGGTCGGGACGCAGGCGATGGCGGGTGCCGGCCCACTCGTGCTCGCCGGTCATCTGGAAGCGCACGGTGCGCGCCATGTCGCAGTAGCCTCCGAAGCCCACCACCTGCGCCAGTCGATCGCCGACGTCGGGTTCGGACGCTGCGATCAGCGCCTGCGGGCAGCCGAACGAGAAGCCGATGAGCCCGTAGGGACCCTCGCCCGTCTCGGGATGCGACGCGAGCAGGTCGAGCGCGGCCCGCACGGTGGGAAGCGTGAGTTCGGGTGCGAGGCGCAGGTCCTTCCACTCGGGCACCTGCGGCACGACCACGACCGCCCCGGTCGACGCGACCGAGCGTGTGAAGCGGTGCAGGGTGGGGTGGAAGCGACCGGGACGCGTGATGCCGTGCAGCACGACCCAACCCGGCCGGCCGCGCCGCTCGCGGCGCGGGTGGAGGACCGAGACCGGCACCTCGCGGTCGCCGCGGTCGACGAGGGCCTCGTACTCGTGGACGGGGGCGTGGCCGGTGAGCCAGGTGCGGGCGTAGCGGAGGGTGCGCCGAACGTTGCGGAGCATCCAGGCAAGCTAGTGGGCGGCCGAA
>RFGQ01000396.1 GCA_003695865.1 Gemmatimonadota bacterium
CCCCCCGTTGACCCCTCGCCGCAGTGGTGTATCTTGGTCCGTGGTTGAGATTGGTTCTCATTCGCACGCCCGGGCGTGCGTGCACGATAGATCGAGACACCGAGGTCTTTCTCATGACGCTGCTTCCCCGGACGACCCGCTGCGGCCGCATCGCCGTGTTCGCGACCGCCCTCCTGCTGGCCCTGGCCGGCCGAGCCGAAGCCCAGGCCGACTCACTCCGCCTCGACATCGGCGGCTACGGGTCGTTCCGCTACGAACTCAACGGGAACGACGACATCGCGTCGTCGATGACCCTCAGGCGCTTCGTGGTCACGAGCGACGCGCGCTGGGGCTGGCGCCTGCGCGTGTACTCCGAAGTCGAGTACGAGCGCCTCTCCGAGATCGAGGTGGAGCGCGGCGTGGAGCGCGAGGCCGGCGGACTCGAATTCGAGCAGGAGCTCGAGGGCACCAACGGAAGTGAGATCGCGCTCGAGCAGGCCTGGGCGCAGTTCAACCTGACGCCCGACTTCGGCATCCGCTTCGGGGCCGTGCTGCCCCCGGTCGGCCGCTTCAACATCCACCACGACGACAACGTCTGGAACTTCCCACGCCGGCCGCTGATCGACCACCAGGGTGCGGTGCTGCCGTCGAAGGCCGCCTGGACCGAGATGGGGATCGGCTTCGTCGGGCAGGCCCTCGTCGGAGACGAGGGGCAGCTCACCTACGAGGCTTACCTGCTCAACGGAGTGACGCTCGACTTCGCGATCGAGGAGAAGGTTCAGACGCGCGACCCCAAGCGGAACAAGCTGCTGCTCGAGGCCTCGGTGAGCCCCACGTCGGGCTCGTTCGACGGCGCGCAGACAGCCGATGCGTTCGCGGGGCGGGTGGCGTTCAGCCCGCGGCTCGGGCACGAGATCGGCGTCTCGGCCTACGTGGGCGACTACACGCCCGACTTCCTCGACGTCGACGCGACGCTCACCACGCTGGGCCTCGACGGCCGGACCCGCATCGGGCCGCTCGTGGCGGAGGGCGAGTTCCTCTACACGCGCTTCGGCGACCTGACCGACGTGGCCACCGACTTCGCGCGCGTGGCGCTCGACCACGAGACCGAGACCGAGTCGGACGAGACGGCCGCGCTGGAGAGCGAGATCGAAGTGAAGCTCTCCGGGCTCTCCGACGAGCGCTACGGCTTCTGGGCCGACCTCTCGTGGCCCATCGCGCTCGCGCCCGGCGCGCTCGGACTCGACAACGCGGTCCTCGCCCCGGTCGTGCGCTACGAGCGCGTCTGGTACGGCGACAACCTCGAGGCGCTCGACTTCACGGGCGGTGCGGTCACCGAGTTGACGCTCGCCGACCGGACGCAGGAGCGCCTCAGCCTGGGACTCGCCTTCCGTCCGCTGCCGCAGGCCGTGTTCCACCTGGTCTGGGAGCGCAACCATGCGGTGACGGGCGCACTCATCGACCCGGGCGTGGAGTCGACGACCACGAACGGCCTCGTCCTCGGCATGGCCGTGGGCTTCTGAGGGCGGGGGCGGCGGCGATGCGTGGCGCACGCTTGCTTACGG
>RFGQ01000040.1 GCA_003695865.1 Gemmatimonadota bacterium
CCGCCCCGACGGATCGCTCGAGCGCGTGCTCACCGTCTTCCTGGCGGGCGCGGAATGCCCCTTCGCCTGCGTGTTCTGCGACCTGTGGCGCTACACCGTCCCGCACCCCACCCCGCCCGGCGCGCTCGTGCGGCAGCTCGACCTGGCGCTGCGCGACGCCCCGCGCGCCGAGCGCGTGAAGCTCTACAACGCCGGCAACTTCTTCGACCGCCGGGCCGTGCCGCCCGAAGACCTCGAAGCGCTCGCCGAGCGGGTCGCGGGCTTCGCCGGCGTGACCGTGGAGTGCCACCCCCGCCTGGTGGGTCCCTCGGCCCTGGCGTGGGCCGAGCGCCTGGGCGGCCGGCTGGAAGTGGCGCTCGGCCTCGAAACGGTCCACCCGGGCGCGCTCGCGGCGCTCAACAAGAAGGTCGGTGTGGACGACTTCGACCGGGCGGCCGAGCGCCTGCGGGCCGCCGACGTGGACGTGCGCGCCTTCGTGCTGCTGGGCACGCCGGGCGTGCCCGAGCCCGAGCGGCTCGAGTGGACGCTGCGCTCCGTCGAGCACGCCGCCCGTGCCGGCGCCCGCCTGGTGGCGATCAACCCGGTGCGGCCGGGCAACGGCGCGCTCGAGCGTCTGGCCGCCGAAGGGCGCTTCCGCCCACCCGACCTGCTCGAGCTCGAGACCGCCCTGGAGCAGGCGCTCGCCCGCGTGGCGGGCCTTCCGACCGTGGTCGTGGCCGACCTGTGGGAGGCGCGTGGCTTCGCGGCGTGCGCGGCCTGCGCCGACGCGCGCCTCGAGCGACTGGAGCGCATGAACCTGGAGGGCCGCGCGCCCGCGCCGGTGGCGTGCACGGCGTGCGGCAGGTGCGAGGCGGAGCGATGAGCCGCCCGGGCCCGCGCGAAACGACCCCCGCGGCTGACCGGGGCGACGAGGCACCGGCCGACGTGCTCGTGGCGGGCGCGGGCTTCGCCGGCTCGCTGCTGGCCCGCATTCTGGCCCGCGCCGGGCGCAGCGTGCTTCTGGTCGAGCGGTCACGCCATCCGCGCTTCGCGCTCGGCGAGTCTTCGACGCCGCTCGCCAACCTCGCGCTCGAGCGGATCGCCGCCCGCTTCGGACTCGACGACCTGCACGGACTCGCCACGCACGGGCGTTGGCTGCGCACTCACCCCCGACTCATGCGGGGCCTCAAGCGCGGCTTCACGTTCTACGGGCACGAGGCGGGTCTGCCGTATCGCAACGGTCCCGCCAACGAACGGCGGCTTCTCGTGGCCGCGAGCCCCGACGACGCCGTGGCCGACACGCAGTGGCTGCGGGCCGACGTGGATGCCTACTTCGTGCG
>RFGQ01000397.1 GCA_003695865.1 Gemmatimonadota bacterium
CCCCCGATCGTGGCCCATGACCGAGACGACGCCGGAGCCCCCTTCGACCCCCCACGGCGACGCCCCCGAGGCGACGCTGGTCCACGACCTCACGCGCGCCGACCTGCTCGGAATGTATCGGGCCCTGCGGCGGGCGCGCGCGGCCGAGGAACGTCTGGAGATCCTCTTCACCCAGGGGCACATCGGCGGAGGCCTGTATCGGTCTCTGGGCCAGGAGGCGGGCGCGGTCGGGGCCGCCTGGGCACTCCGGCGCCGCGACGACGGCACCGGCGACATCGTGGCCCAGACGATCCGGGCGACCGGGGCGGTGTTCGTGATGGGGGGGACGCCGCTGCAGTACTTCCGCCAGTACCTGGCGCGGGCCACGGGCCCCACCCGGGGTAAGGAAGCGAACGTCCACTGGGTGGACTACCGGCGTGGCCTGATCGGCCCGGTCTCACCGCTGGGCACCATGGTCGAGGTCATGGCGGGCATCACGCTCTCGTTCAAACTGCGGGGCGAGGACCGCGTGGGGATCGTCTTCTACGGGGACGGCGCGTCGTCGACCGGGGCGTGGCACGAGGGGCTCGCCTTCGCCGCGTCGCAGCGTTGCCCCATGGTGCTGATGGTCGAGGCGAACCAGTGGGCCTTCTCGACGCCCACGCACCGCAACACGCGGGTGGAGAGCTTCACGGAGAAGGCGCCCGGCTACGGGCTGCACGCCGCCTCGGTCGACGGCACCGACGTGCTCGCCGTCTACGAGGCGGTGAAGGGAGTCGTCGCGCGGGCGCGCGCGGGGGAGGGCACGGGGATGGTCGAGCTGCGTTACTACCGGCGTAAGGGCCATGCGCAGCACGACGCCCAGGAATACGTGGATCCCGAGGAGTTGGCCTACTGGGAGACGCGTGACCCGATCACCCGCTTCCACCGCACGCTGGTCGAGCGTGGATGGGCCGACGAGGAGGTGCTCGCGAGCATTGCCGCCGAGGCCGAGGAAGAGGCACGCACGGCGGCGGAGCAGGCCCTTTCGGAGCCGCGGCCCGAGGGTCCCGAGGCCCTCGAGAACGTCTACACCGACCTGCGTGTGCCCGGCCCCTGGACCCGGCACGACCAGCCCGATCCACATCTGGCCTGACGCGGCCAGGCCGCGGCGGCGAACCGACGAGGAGGCCCGTTGTCCACGAAGCCCGAACACGTGACGCGCACGGAGCGCGGTGAACCGGTCACCCTGCTGGAGGCGATCGCGGAGGGCCTGTTCGAAGAGATGGCGCGCGACGAGCGCGTCTTCATGATGGGCGAGGACATCGGGGTCTATGGGGGCGCCTTCAAGCTCACGAAGGGGTTCCTGGACTACTTCGGGGCGGACCGCGTCATCGACACGCCCATCGCCGAGGCCGGGTTCACGGGCGCCGCGGCCGGCGCGGCCCACATGGGCATGCGCCCGGTGGTCGAGATGCAGTTCATGGACTTCGTCTCGCCCGCCTACGACGTGATCACCAACTATCTGGCGACGTCGCTCTACCGGGGAAGCGGACCCATGCCCGTGGTCATCCGCGGGCCGGTCGGAGGGGGTAATCGGGGTGGGCCCTTCCATTCGCAGAACGTCGAGATGGCCTTCTTCCACACCCCGGGGCTCAAGATCGTCTATCCGTCGAATCCCTACGACGCCAAGGGCCTCATCAAGGCGGCCATCCGCGACGACAACCCGGTCATCTTCGAGGAGCACAAGGGCCTCTACCGCGCCCCGCAGCTCCGCACGGTGCTGCCCCGGGACGACTACGTGGTGCCCCTGGGATCGGCCCGGGTGGCGCGCGAGGGAAGGGGGCTCACCGTCGTGACGTACGGGGCGATGGTTCACAAGAGCCTGGAGGCGGCCGAAACCCTCGAGGCGGAGGATGGTTTCGGGGTCGAGGTGATCGACCTGCGCACCCTGCTGCCGCTCGACGACGACACGATCGTGGCCAGCGTGCGTAAGACCGGTCGCCTGCTCGTGGTGCACGAAGACACGCGCACGGGCGGCATCGCCGGCGAGATCGCCATGCGGGTGAACGAGAAGGCCTTCGAATGGCTCGACGCGCCGATCCTGCGCGTGACCGCCATCGACGCCCCCGTCCCGTATGCCGGACCGCTGGAGGACTACTTCCTGCCGCAGACGACGGACATCGTCGCCGCGGCGCGTTATCTTGCTCGATACTGAGCACGCAGGCGGCGGGCGCCGGGACGGAAGCCGGCGCCGCCGATTCCGAGGGACAACGAGAACGAGAATCCGGAGAGATCAGCGTGGCCCGCATCGAGGTGCCGATGCCCCAGATGGGCGAGTCCATCGCCGAGGGCACGATTTCCAAGTGGTTGAAGCAGGTCGGTGACACGGTCGAGCGAGACGAGCCGATCCTGGAGATCTCGACCGACAAGGTCGACGCCGAGATCCCGGCACCGCAGGCGGGGACGCTGGCCGAGATCCGCGTGCAGGAGGGCGAGACCGTCGAGGTCGGGACGATCGTCGCCGTGATCGACACCGAGGGCGGTGCGGCCGCGGCCGCACCGAGCGGGGCCGCCGCCGAAGCGCCTGCGGAGCCGGCTCCGACCGCCCAGGCGCCCGCGGCCGAAACACCCGCGGCTGCCGAGGCCACGCCGCCGCCGGCCGAGCGCCCGGCGGCCGAGGGAGAATCGACGAGCGCCGAAGAACGTCTGCGCACGCGGTCGACGCCGGTGGTGCGCCGGATCGCAGAGGAGCACGGGATCGACATCGCCCAGGTGCCGGGCACCGGGCATGCAGGACGGGTGACCAAGCAGGATATCCTGGCCTACATCGAGGCGGGCGGAGCCGAGGCTCCGCCGGCCGCACTTCCGGCCGCGCCCGCGGCCGCACCGGCACCGGCCGCACCTGCGCCGTCCGCCGCCGCGCCCGCACCCGCCGCCCCGGGCGATCTGTCGGGGTTCTGGCGCGAGTTCTACGAGCACGTGCAGCACCCGGAGTTTCCGGTCCGCGAGGGCGACACGGTCGTCACGATGGACAAGATCCGGCGGCTCACGGCCGAGCACATGGTGCTGGCCAAGCGCGTGGCGCCGCACGTGCACTCGTTCATCGAAATCGACTTCAGCCGCATCGACGCGATCCGCGCCGCGCGCAAGGCGCAGTGGGCGGAGCAGGGCGCGCGGGTGAGCTACACGGCCTTCGTGGCTTGGGCCTGCTCCAGGCTCCTGCGGAAGTACCCGAACATCAACGGCACGGTCTCGGGGAACAACATCATCCAGCGCGGACACGTGAACATCGGCATGGCGGTGGACCTCGATCCCGGGCTCATCGTGCCGGTGATCCACGACACAGACGACCTCAGCCTCGTGGGCATCGGACGCAAGATCATCGACCTCGCGGAGCGGGCGCGTGCGCGCAAGCTCATGCCCGAAGAGATTCAGGGGGCGACGTTCTCGATCACCAACCCCGGCGTGCTCGGCACGCTGGTGGGGATGCCGGTGATCCCGAAGGGCACGGCCGCGATCCTCGGCACCGGCGCGATCGAGAAGCGCCCGGTGGTGGTCACCGACCCCGACACGGGCGCCGACGCGATCGCGATCCGTAAGCGGTCGTACTTCTCGCTGGGTTACGACCACCGGCTGGTGGACGGTGCCGACGCGGCCCGCTTCCTGTCGGACCTGAAGGACCTGCTGGAGAACTTCCCCGAGGACGCCTGAGCGGGAGCCCCGGCGGGGAGCGAGGTCGGTTCCCCTCCGGGGCGATTCAGGAATCTGTTTCCCGGCCGGAGCGACGCCGGGGCCGCCGTCTCGGCCGGCGCGAATCGGGGGGCAGGTCTCCCGGTCCGGGCGACCGCGGGACCGGCGTCCCGGCCGTGGCGTTTCCGTGGCCGTGGCGTTTCCGTGACGGCGCTCTCGGTCGAGACGGCTGTGGCGGACGCACGCGTTCCGGCGGCGCCCCGGGGCCGCGTCCTGCAGGGGGGCGACTCCATGGACTACGGTTCGGAAGACCGCACGCTCGAGGCCCGCTGGCTGGGGCGGGTGCCCTACGCGGAGGGCCTCGAGCTGCAGCGTATCGCCGTGGAGCGGCGTCGCGCCGGGCAGATCCCCGATCAGCTCCTTCTGCTCGAGCACCCCGACGTGATCACGCTCGGGACCGGAGCGGACCGATCCCACATCCTGCTCTCGCCCGAGCAGCTCGAGCGGCGCGGGTACCAGGTCTTCGAGACGGGCCGGGGCGGCGACGTCACCTACCACGGACCCGGTCAGCTCGTGGGCTACCCCATCCTCGACCTCAAGCCCGACCGGCGCGACCTGCACCGCTACCTGCGCGACCTGGAGCAGGCGCTCATCTCGGCCCTGGCTCACTGGGGCGTGGTCGCCGCGCGCAAGGAGGGGCTCACCGGGGTCTGGATCGACGATCGGCGCAAGATCGCGGCGATCGGTGTGCGTGTGTCGAGCCGCTGGATCACCTCTCACGGATTCGCGTTCAACGTGGCGACCGACCTGACGCGCTTCGGGGCGATCGTCCCGTGCGGCATCGCAGACCACCCGGTCACGTCTCTGTCGGCCGAGCTCGGCCGTGCCGTGGAACTCGCAGAAGCCATCCCGCCGGTCCGCGAGGCGCTCGCCGCGGTCTTCCAGCGCGACCTCGTTGTTGTCTAGACAACAATCGGCTTGCGGACCGTCCTCGTAACGTAGCCTACCGGGCGCGCCGCGTTTTTCGAGAATCCCGTGACGCAAGTGTCGTCCCCAGAACACCGAAGCGATCCGGTTCAATCTGTTTACGGGCGGCCGAGGGGTGTGCAGGAGCGGGTTTGCTGGCCGTGTAAGTTGCCTTGAACACAGAAGTTACGTCTAATCGAACTTTTTTTGGGGGACGGCGTCGAAAGACTTGCGGTCTGGGGGGTGCCGCCGCATAGTGGGGGTGCGTTTCGGAAGTGGCTCGCTGAGTCGATGGCGATGGTCATCCCCACAGCAAGTTCCGAAGCGTGAGTCGCCGGGCAGGACGCTGTCGCGGTGGCGCTCACCGGAGAGCTTGGGACGCCGGTGAGCCGACGGAGGAGTCGCTGGTCTCCGTCGTAGCCTCCAGAGCTCAGGAGGCGCCTGGCAGCCGCGAGCCACGCGGCCCGGGTAAGGGGTGTCGGGAACGACGCCGGAACCTTCGGGTGAAGGCGGACCAACCCAAGCGGGAACGGCACCTACCAGCGGAAATGAAGCCCTCGGATACGGTCTGACCGTGCCGAGGGCTTCTTTTTTCTTGTGCCCGTTGGAGTCACCCGGGGTCGGCGCAGGAGAACGACCGGCCCGTCACGGGGCTCGTCAGGCGGGCTCCCCGTCCTCGTCGAAGTCCAGGTAGCGGCCTGCCGCCCGCTGTTCGGCGAGCCAGGGTCCGAATCCCGAGGGAACCAGCCCTTGCGACGCGTCCTGGCGCTCGGCCGCGCCGGTGGCGAGGTCGTTGGCGTATTCGTTTCGGGGGTGGCCGGCGTGGCCGCGCACCCACGAGAAAGCGACCTCGTGCCGCTCGAGCTCCCGGTCGAGCCGCTTCCACAGGTCGAGGTTCTCGATGGGGCCGCCTTTGCGCTTCCAGCCGCGGCGCTTCCAGCCGGGCAGCCATTCGGAGACGCCCTTGACCAGGTACTGCGAATCCGACACGAAACGGACCCGGCAGGGACGGGTGAGGTGTGCCAGCGCCTCGATCGCGGAGCGCAACGCCATCCGGTTGTTGGTCGTGTCGGGTTCCGAGATCCAGTAGTCGCGCCGCTCCCACGCGCCGGGCCGGCCGAACTCGACGAGCCCCCCTGCGCCCCCGGGGCGCGCCCTGCCGCGGAACTGATTCCCCAGGCACGATTCGTCGGCGTGCACGTAGACGAGCGGAAGCGGGTCGGCCATTGACCTGTGCGGTGTTGGAGAACGGGTCCGGTCCCCAGGCCGGTGAGCCGGGGACCGCCGATGGCGCGCAAAGGTAAGGGGCGCACCC
>RFGQ01000004.1 GCA_003695865.1 Gemmatimonadota bacterium
GCTCATGGGGTCTCAGTCGGACTGGAGCACCATGAGCCGCGCCTCGGAGACCCTCGATCAGCTCGGCGTGCCCCACGAAGTGCGCGTCATCTCGGCCCACCGCGCGCCCGAGCTGTGTGCCGAATACGCCTCGACCGCCGAAGAACGCGGCCTCGAGGTGATCATCTGCGGAGCGGGCGGCGCGGCGCACCTCGCGGGGGTGGTGGCGTCGAAGACGGTGCTCCCCGTGCTGGGCGTGCCCATCCAGGCGTGGTCGCTCGATGGCCTCGACTCGCTGCTGTCGACCGTCCAGATGCCCGGCGGCATCCCCGTGGGCACACTCGCCATCGGCAAGGCCGGCGCGACCAACGCGGCCATCCTGGCCACGCAGATCGTCGCCGCGCGCTACCCCGAGTACCGCGAGGCCGTGCGGGAATACCGTCGCCAGCGGACCGAGGCGGTGCTGGCCGTGGGCGACCCGCGGGATCACGCCTCGGACTGAGGCGGGCCGGCCCGGACCGCGGCGTGGGTGCCGCGGGTGCCGGCCTACCGCTGCCCGCGCCTCAGCGCCAGGGCCAGGCCTCCACGCGCGCGCCGCGCGCCTCGAGGATCAGCTCCAGCATGCGCTGCCACGACTCCCACGAGGTCGTGCGCCGGTAGGCCGACTGGGTCTTGTGTGCGACGACCAGGTCGACGGCGGGCAGCACGGTGATCCTAGCTCCGGCACCGCGACACGTCGGGTGCCGGTATGGTCACCACCGACGCCACGCCATCGCTTCGCCGAAGAAAACCGTACAGGCGCCCAGCCCGCACGTCCTTGAGCTCGAAGAGAGCCGACAACTTCAAACTCCCGAACAGTGTCAGCCGTCCTTCCGGTGACACCCGCAGTACATCCCACTCGTAGTGCTCGGGTCGTAGCTCCGGGTCCACTGCTTCGAACCAGGGGTCCCAGCGCGAGGCTTTAGTGCGCACTCGGACGAACAGACAGTCGCCCGCACCGAAGACTTCTGCCAGGGCGGACCGGCGTTCCGGGATATCCTGGTTGGCCAACCGCAACCGTGTCAGACGGACATCGGTGTCGGAAAGGCCCGATTGCGCGGGCACACGCCGCTCCCGCTCCTCCCTGGACACCTCCGGTGCGACCCAGCCGTTGCGACAGCGGGCTTGTTGTCGTGACCAGTCGCGCCCGAGAGAGACACGGAAACAATACTCCAGTCCGTCCCCAGCGATGAGGACACCGTGCGCGGCTGCGGTTAGGAGCGGTCTCGGCTCGTACTGAGATACGGGAAGGACGAGAGGACCCACAACTTTCGAGCGCTCCGCCCGGAGTTCGCTGACGGTCCCGAACGACTGGCCCGTTTGAAGGCTGTACGCTGCATAGCGGACCAACCGATGCCGCACCCCGTCGGCCGGACGGGCGCCCACGGCCCACGGTACCACAACGGTGTCGCCGAACACGAGCAGTTCACCGAGTTCCCCCGACCCGAACCCCGGGGGCGGTGTCAATTCGACCGAGCGGACGAAGGCTCCGCTCGAATCGAACATCAGCAAACGCCGCTGGTCCGGCGCCCACACAAGCGGTAGGGAATCCCCTGCGAAGCCGATGGCCGTGGGCCTGTTGAATTCTCCGGGTCCCCTCCCTCGCCGTCCGAGGCGCCGGGCGACCCCGGTGCGCTCGTTCAGAAGGTAGACGCTTCGACGCCCGGCCACGAGTATGCTTCCGTTGCCGCCCAGTTCGAGCAGCACTGTATCGATCAGGTCGCTCGCGTCCCAGAGCTGACGAAAGCCCGAGTCTATTGTGGACTGTTGGATCGACTGCGTTTCGGCGATCGACCCGTCCGACAGTTGAGCAACAACCGGCCACGGCCATACGAGCGCCGCTACGAATACGCCCGAGACACGGACTGCTACGGCGAATGCGGCGAAGGCCGAAGGTTGCTGAGCTACTCGGAGCCCCCCTACGCAGCGCCGAAAGTGAAGAGCCATCAAACTGGCCCATCCTGGCAATCTCCGCCCACACAATAGTAAGGTCGGAAGCACCACTCGGTGTGAGCGAGATGACACCACGGCGGGAACTCAGCGGGAGGAAGCAATCTTAGCAGGACACAGGATACATTAGATGCGGAAGAGAGTCCTGTCAAAAACAATGATGTGGAGTCGGGTGCTGGGTGTATGTCCGGGTGAGCGCCCGGCGGCATCCCCGTGGGCACGCTCGCCATCGGCAAGGCCGGCGCGACCAACGCCGCCATTCTGGCCACACAGATCGTGGCGGCGCGCTACCCGGAATATCGGGAAGCCGTGCGCGAGTACCGCCGCCAGCGGACCGAGGCGGTGCTGGCCGTGGGCGATCCGCGGGATCACGCCTCGGACTGAGGCGGGCCGGCCGCGGCCGCGGGGGTTCGCCCGGTGGCCGCTACGTCACCGCCACGGCCAGGCGTCGACCTCGATGCCCCGTGCCTCGAGGATCAGCTCCAGCATGCGCTGCCACGACTCCCACGAGGTCGTGCGCCGGTAGGCCGACTTGGTCTTGTGGGCGACGACCAGGTCGACGGCGGGCAACACGGTGATCCACTGTCCCCAGGCGCCCCGCGCCGTGTAGGCGCCCTCGAAGGGCCCGGTGGCCCGCGGCCCGTCCCACACCCACCACATGTAGCCGTAGCCGAAATACCCGTCACGGCGCCGGGGCGGGTTCATCTCTTCGAGCGGCGTGACCACGCTGTGGAGGCGGCGGGCCCACTCGGGTGAGATGATCTGCGTGTCGCCCCAGCGTCCGTCGTAGAGCATGAGCAGCCCGATGCGCGCCATGTCGCGCGTCGACAGCCACATGTGGTAGGCCGGGTTGCGCGAGCGGGTGAGGTCGCCGCTCTTGCGCTGGGCGCTCCGGTCCCAGTCTTCGAACTGCAACGGCAGGGCGAGGCGGGCCTCCAGCTCGTCGTAGATGTTGCGGCCGGTGAGCTGCTCGAACACCGCGCCGGCCGCGTTGAAGTCCCAGTTGTTGTAGAGCATGTACGTGCCCGGTTCCTGCGAACCCCGGGGCGGCGCGTCGGCCAGGTTGTCGCCGCCGTTCGAAGCCGGGTGGTACACGCCGGAGCGGGCCGTGATGAGATGGTGGACCGTCGCGCGCCGCTCGATCGGAAGCAGGCCGCCCACGTCGTCCATGCCGAGGTCCGCGAGCGTGGCGTCGAGGTCGATCGTGCCGTTCTCGACCCACGGGCCGTAGAGGATCGCGAGGATGCTCTTGCGCACTGAGGCCACGTAGGAGAGTTCCTCGATGTCGCCGAACGTGAAGACCACGCGGCCCCGATCGACCACCACCAGCCCCGTCGTGTTCGCGCTGTCGCGCACGAAGTCCGAGAGCACCCGCAGCGTCGCGGGGTCCCAGCCGTAGGCGGAGAGCGCGTCGGGGTCGCGGACGTAGGTCCAGTGCTCTCCGGGAACGACGGGCGGCGAGTGGGGCGAGAGCCGGGCTGAGCTGGCCTGGGCGGCGCCGGCGCGGGGTCCGCTGGCGGCTGCGGCCAGTACGAAGAGCCCGAAGATCGCGAGCCGGCGGACGCCGGCCGCCGGGCCGCCGCAGGGACGGAAAAGGGCGAAGGGGGTCACGGTCGGTGCTCCGGCGTCGGCGGTGTGCGGACGGCGCCGGGCGGCCCCCTCCGCGCACTGCGGGTCGTGCGAGCGGGCTCCACGGGGCGGCCCGCCGTCCGGCCAACCGACCACGCGGACCGCGCTCCGTCAATCCCCGTGAAACCGATCGAGCCGCCGCACCGTATGGCCTCCCGATATGTCTTAACTCATCGTACAAATGGGGGAGGCCGTGGGACGTCACAAGAGCCTCGGCGAGCTCGAGCACCTGCTGCTGCTGGCCGTGATGCGACTGGGCGAAGAGGCCTACGGCGTGACGCTGCGCCGTGAGATCGAGGCGCGCACGGGGCGTCCGGTGTCGCTCGGATCGATCTACCCCACGCTCGACCGGCTCGAGGCGATCGGCTACGTGAGCTCGCGCATGAGCGACCCGACCGGGGAGCGTGGAGGCCGTCGCCGTCGCACGTACCGGCTCGAGCCCGCCGGTGAAGCGGCGGTGCGCCGTGCCCGCGACATGCTGGAGGCGATGTGGGAGGGCTTCGAGCCCGAGCGCGCGGGGGAGGAGGGGGCGTCGTGAGCCGCCGACGGCCCCTGGAGGGCGAGCGCGTGCCCTTCGTCGTCCGCGCCGCCGCCCGGCTGCTGCCCGCCCGCCACCGCGAGGCGTTCGTCGGGGACCTGCTCGAGGAGTACCGCCGCTTCGTGCTCCCCGGGCGCTCTCCGGGCGCGGCGCGCGGTTGGTTGGTGCGGCAGGCACTGGCGAGCGGCGTCGCCGGAGCCCTCGCCCGCCTGCGGGCACGCCTCGGCCGCGTGCTGGGCGACCCGCTGTACGACGTTCGTCCTCCTCACGATCACCGACCGCCTGGAGCCGGCATCATGGAGTCGTTCTGGTACGATCTGCGCTACGCGATGCGGCGCCTGTCCGCAGCGCCGGGATTCACGGCCGTGGCCGCGCTCTCGCTCGCGCTGGGCATCGGCGCCAACACCGCCATTTTCAGCGTGGTCGACGCGCTGCTCCTGCGCGACATGCCGGTGGAAGACCCCGCCTCGCTCGTCGAGATCTACATGAGCGAGGAGGGCGGCTACCCCTACGCGACCGCGTCGTATCCGGACTA
Source organism: Gemmatimonadota bacterium (assembly GCA_003695865.1). Classification (GTDB taxonomy): domain Bacteria; phylum Gemmatimonadota; class Gemmatimonadetes; order Longimicrobiales; family Gaopeijiaceae; genus J028. The sequence goes on from RFGQ01000004.1 coordinate 4,671, forward strand.
CGTGGACCTGCGCGAGCGGGCCGATCTGCTCGAGGACGTGGCCGCGTTCGAACAGTTCTTCGCCCAGGTCGAGGTCGAGGGAGACCTGCGCCTGGTGATGGGCGAGCTGGTGACCGCGAACGCCTTTCCCATGCTCGGCCTGCGTCCTGCGCTGGGCCGCTGGTTCACGCCCGACGAAGACACCGACCCGGGCGCGCACGCGGTGGTGATGTTGAGCCATGGCTACTGGGAGCGCGTGTTCGGTGCGGACCGCGGCGTGCTGGGCCGGACGATCCGCGTGCTCGGCACGCCGTACGAGATCATCGGGGTCGCGCCCGAGGGGTTCAACGGCCTGTTCCCGGGCATCGTGAGCGAGCTGTACCTGCCCATGTCGATGGTCGACCACGTGCAGCGCACCGGCGCCGGTGACAGCCGGCTGGTGAGCCGGGGCAGTCGCAGCCTGTTCCTGAAGGGCCGGCTGGCCGAAGGAGCGACGGTCGAGCAGCTCAACGAGTTTCTCGAGAGCCTGTCCCGGGACCTGGAAGAGGCCCACCCCGACACGAACCGCAACCGCGTGTTCTCGGCCCTGCCGTACGAAGACGTGGCCATCCACCCCTTCGTCGACCGCGCGCTCTTCCCCGTGGCGGGGCTGCTCTTCGCGGTGGTCGGGCTCGTGCTCCTCATCGCCTGCACGAACCTGGCGGCCTTCCTGCTCGCAAGGGCCTCGGA
>RFGQ01000398.1 GCA_003695865.1 Gemmatimonadota bacterium
GCTCGACGGTCACCAGCGGCAGCTCGTGCTGCTCCACGAGCACCACGGGCAACCCGTTCGACAGCTCGAAACGGTGGAAGGCGGGCACCTTCATGGCGGGCGGCGGCCCGATCTCGGGCGGCACGCTGCGGTCGAAGGCGGGCGCCTCGGGCGCCCCGGTCCGGTCGGGTCCAGCCCCCATCGTCACGCCCTCCGCATCGGTCGTCACGCGCGGCGCGCACGCGGCCGTCAGGGCCGCGAGCACCGCGCCCGCGAGGATCGTCTTCACCTGCGCTCGGCCCCTCATCGCTCCTCCTCCCGGCCCGCGGCCAACTCGGTCCTTCCCTTGGGCACCACGCTCAGGCGCACGCGGTGCGCGTCCAGCAGCCAGCGCCGCGCCTGCTCGGCGACCGACGCGGCCGTGGCGTGCTGATAGCGCGCCAGGTCTTCGCGCACGTAGCCCGGGTCGCCCGTGAAGAAGTAGTACTGGTTCAGCCGGTCGGCCTTGCCGCCGAAGCCTCCCACGCGCTCGAGCGCCTGTACGAAGCCGCTCTCGAACTGGTTCACGGCGCGCTCCATCTCGGCCTCGCGCACGCCCTCGTCCACGAGCGCGCGCAGCTCCTCGAGCACGGCCGCCTCGAGCGTGTCGAGGTCGGTGTCGGGTTTGCCCGTCACGATCACGATGAACGACGAAGCGATCTCGCCCCCGTTCTGGAAGGCCGCCACGTCCTGCGCGATCTGCTCGTCGAGCACCAGGCGCCGGTGCAGGCGCGAGCTCTTGCCGCCGGCCAGGATCGTCGCCAGCAGGTCCATCTCGGCGTCGCCCTCGGCGAACATGGCCGGCGAGTGCCAGGCCAGATACAGGCGCGGCAGGCGCACGTCGTCTTCGAGCACCACGACCCGGTCCTCGGGCAGCGTCGGGTCGGGCGCCTCGACGGGCGGCACCGGCGGGCCCGAGGGGATCTCGGCGAAGTAACGCTCGACCAGCTCGCGCACCTCGTCGACGCTCACGTCACCCGCGATCGCCAGGCTCGCGTTGTTGGGCGCGTAGTACGTGCGGAAGAAGTCGCTCACGTCTTCGAGCGTCGCCGCCGAGAGGTCTTCCTGCGATCCGATCACGGGCCAGTGATAGGGATGATCCGGCGGATAGAGGGTCTCGCTGAGCGTCGGGAACGCGAGCCCGTAGGGCCGGTTCTCGTAGCTCTGGCGGCGCTCGTTCTTCACCACGTCGCGCTGGATGTCGAGCTTGCTCGGGCTCATGGCGTCGAGCAGCCAGCCCATGCGGTCGGCCTCGAGCCACAGCGCCAGCGCCAGCGCATTGGAGGGGATGTTCTCCCAGTAGTTCGTGCGGTCCTGGGTCGTGGAGCCGTTGTTCACGCCGCCCGCGGCCTCGAGGAAGTTGTCGAAGTCGCCCTCGGCCACGTGCCCCGACCCCTCGAACATGATGTGCTCGAAGAGGTGGGCGAATCCCGTGCGGCCCGGGCGCTCGTTCTTCGAGCCCACGTGGTACCACACGTTCACGCTCACCATGGGCACCGAGTGGTCCTCGTGCACGAGCACGTTCAGGCCGTTGGCGAGCGTGAACTGGGTGTAGGGAATGTGCACGTCCACGCTCTCCGCCCCGTTCTGTGCGGCCGCCGGCGACGCCCCCAACCCGAGGGCCGCCGCCACAGCGAGCCGTCTCGTCCACACCGTTCGCATCGTCCCGTCCCTGTCAGAGTCCTGTCTTCACA
>RFGQ01000399.1 GCA_003695865.1 Gemmatimonadota bacterium
GCACCGCAACTGAGCGGGCGGGCGCCCGGCCCGGGGCGTCGCGAGACTCTCGAGCTGCTCGGGGCCCGTGGCGCCCTCGCGGGCCGTCCGGGCTCTCGGGCCGGGCGTGCGTGGGCGAGCCCGTCACCGGCACGAACCGGAGAGCCGGGTACGCCCCGGCGCCCACCTCCGGGACCGCCCTGGCCATTGTCAGGCCTCCCGCACGGTGTATCCTTAGCTGGCGCCACTTTCCGGCGCTTTCGCGCTGGCGTAGCTCAATTGGCAGAGCAGCTGATTTGTAATCAGCAGGTTATCGGTTCGAGTCCGATCGCCAGCTTCGCCACCCCGCCCCACGGGGCAGTCCGGCCCACGCACCATGACCGAAGCCGAAAACCCGCTTCTCGCCGACGAGTTTCGCATCGCGTTCGACCGCATCGGCGCCGAGCACGTCGTGCCCGGCGTGGAGCGCGTGTTGTCCGACGCGCGAGCCGAGCTGGACGCACTCGTGGGCGAGACCGCGCCGCCCACCTATGAGAACACCATCCAGGCGCTCGACGATCTGACCGAGCGGGTAAAGCGCCGCATCGCTCCGGTGGGGCACCTGCTTTCGGTGGCCGAGAGCCCGGAGCTGCGTGAAGCGTACAATCGGGTGCTGCCCGAAATCAGCAGGTTCTGGACCGCGCTTCAGCTCGACCAGGGGCTGTGGAAGCGGCTCAAGGCCTTCGCCGCCACGGCCGAGGCAGCGGCGCTCGACGAGGTGCGGGCCCGACACGTGGAGCGCACGCTGGCCGAGTTCAGGCGGGCCGGCGCGGATCTGCCCGAGGACGTGCGCGAGCACCTGCGCGCACTCAAGGTCGAGGTCACGCAGAAGCAGCAGAAGTTTTCCGAGAACGTGCTCGACGCCACCAACGCGTTCTCGCTGCTGGTCACCGACCGCGCCCGTCTCGAGGGGTTGCCCGACGCCGACCTGGAGCAGGCGCGCCGCAAGGCCGAGGAGCGGGGCCAGGAGGGGTGGCTGCTCACTCTGGACTATCCGTCCTTCGAGCCCGTGGTGAAGCACGTCCACGACCGCGATCTGCGCGAGCAGATGTACGCCGCCTACACGACGCGCTGCCGCGAGGGAGAGTTCGCCAACGTCGATCTGGTGGTCGACCTGCTGCGTCTGCGGCGCGAGATCGCCGAGACGCTCGGGTACGCGCACTTTCCCGACTACCGGCTCGAAGACCACATGGCGAAGACGGGCGCCCAGGCGCTCGCCTTCGTCGAAGACATGACGGCCAAGACCCGCCCCTACTGGGAGCGGGACTACCGCGAGCTGGCCGAGCACGCCCGCGCCATGGGGCTCGACGAGCTCATGCCATGGGACGTGGCCTACGTGGCCGAAGACCTGCGCCGCACCCGCTTCGATTTCGACGACGAGGCGATCCGGCCCTACTTCCCGCTCGACCGGGTGCTCGAGGGTCTCTTCGAGATCGTCCGGCGGGTGTTCGGGCTCACGGTGCGCGAGGATCGCATTCCCGAGGTGTGGGACCCGCAGGTGCGCTACTACCACCTCTACGACGAGGACGGCACCCACCTGGGCTCGTTCTACGCGGACTGGTTCCCACGGCCCAACAAGCGCCAGGGCGCCTGGATGAACGATCTCGTCACGGGTGGGCCCGCGCCGGAGGGGGCATTCCGGCCGCATCTGGGCGTGGTCGCCGGCAACCTCACGCCGCCCAAGGGTGATCGGCCCCCGCTGCTCACCCACCGCGAGGTCGAGACGATCTTCCACGAATTCGGCCACCTGCTGCACCACCTCACCTCCCGCGTGCCGATCGCGCCGCGGGCGGGCATCAACGTGGCCTGGGATTTCGTCGAGCTGCCCTCGCAGATCATGGAGAACTGGACGTGGGAGCGGGAGGCGCTGCCTCTGTTCTCGGGGCACTACGAGACCGGCGAGCCGTTGCCGAACGATCTCTTCGAACGCCTTCTCGAGGCGCGCCGGTTCATGGGCGGCTGGTACCAGATGCGTCAGCTGGCGTTCGGCTACACCGACCTGCGCCTGCACCTGCACTACGATCCGGATCGCGACGGCGACGTGATGCGCTATGTGGAGACCCTGCTCGAGGGCTATACGCCGGCGCCTGTCTTCCGTCGCTATCACAGCACCACGTCGTTCACGCACCTCTTCGCCGGGGGCTACGCGGCGGCCTACTACTCGTACCTGTGGAGCGAGGTGCTCGAGGCCGACGCATTCGGCCGCTTCGTGCGCGAGGGCGTGTTCAACCGGCAGGTGGGGCGGGCGTTCCTGGACGCGATCCTCACCCGTGGGGACAGCGCCGATCCGGAGCTGCTTTTCCGCGAGTTCATGGGTCGCGACCCCGACCCGCAGGCCCTGTTGGACCGCAACCTGGGATCGCTCTGAATTCCGCTCCCGGCGGGGCTTGATGCCCTGCGTGGGCTCGGTTAGCTTACCAAGCTCGCCCGCAGAGGCCGCCACAGGTTCGGCGGCCTCTGCCTTTGGGCGCGCCGGTGCGGGGTCGGATGCGGGCCTCCACCGACGAAGCGGGTGGGGTACCGAAGCGGTCAAACGGGGCAGACTGTAAATCTGCTGGCTTATGCCTTCGTAGGTTCGAATCCTACCCCCACCACTTTGCGAGGGTCTGCGTGCCGAGCGCGCGCTTCGCGGGAGTAGCTCAGTTGGCTAGAGCATCAGCCTTCCAAGCTGAGGGTCGCGGGTTCGAGTCCCGTCTCCCGCTCTGGGCTCCGGAGCGCAGGGTGGCCGGAGTCCACGAGGGCAGGACAACGTCGTCGCTCCGATAGCTCAGGGGTAGAGCGCTTCCTTGGTAAGGAAGAGGTCCCGGGTTCAATCCCCGGTCGGAGCTCTGCGGAACGCCCCGGCGGCGCCGCAACAGGACTGAACTGAAAACAACGCGCGAGGGCAGTCATGGCCAAGGAGAAGTTCGAGCGGACCAAGCCGCACGTGAACGTGGGGACGATCGGGCACGTGGACCACGGGA
>RFGQ01000400.1 GCA_003695865.1 Gemmatimonadota bacterium
CGGGCCCGCGCCGGGCCGCGCCGGCCCGGCGAGTCCGCGGGCGCCCGTGAAGACAGAGGTCGTCCCGTGTTCGCCCACCGTGCCCCGCGCCCCTCGGCGCTGTCCGCCCCGCTCCTGCTGCTGCTGCCGCTCCTGCTCACCGCGCCGGGCGGCCTGAGCGCGCAGCAGGTCGATCCCGCCCTTCTCGGCGCGCTCTCCTACCGCTTCATCGGGCCCGACGGCAACCGCGTCTCCGCCGTGGCCGGCGTGCCCGGCAACGACCTGGTGATGTACGTGGGCGCCGCCTCGGGCGGGCTGTGGAAGACCGACGACGGCGGCGTGCGCTGGCGGCCGATCTTCGACGACCAGGAGGCGTCGTCGATCTCGGCGCTCGCGCTGGCTCCGTCCGATCCGAACGTGGTGTGGGTGGGCACGGGCGAGACGTTCCTGATCCGCCCCGCCCACGCCATGGGCGACGGGGTCTACCGCTCGACGGACGCGGGCCGCTCGTGGCGCCACATGGGCCTCGAGCGCACGGGGCGAGTGGGGCGCATCCGCATCGACCCGCGCGACGAGCGTACGGTCTTCGTGTGTGCGCTGGGGCACACCTACGGGCCACAGCCGGAGCGGGGCGTGTACCGCACGCGCGACGGCGGCGCGTCGTGGGAGCTGGTGCTGCACGTCTCCGACGACGCGGGCTGCGTGGACCTGGCCATGGATCCCACGAACCCGCGCATCCTCTACGCCGCCTTCTGGGACGTGCACATCAACACCTGGGGCCTGAACTCGGGGGGACCCGACGGTGGCGTGTGGCGCTCGTTCGACGGGGGCGACACCTGGGAGCGGCTCGATCACGCGGGCCGCGGCCTACCCTCGAAGCCGGGCCAGATCCTGGGCAAGATCGCCGTCGAGGTGGCCCCTTCGGACCCGGGCCGCGTCTACGTGCTCGCCGAGGAAGACAGCCCGCGCTTCTACCGCTCGGACGACTACGGCGAGACGTGGCGGCTCGTGCTCACGAACCACACGATCGACGAGCGGGCTCCCTATTACACGCGCATCGGCGTCGATCCGGCGAACGCCGACCGGGTGTACTTCGTGTCGGTGCGCTTCTCGATGTCGCTCGACGGGGGGCGCACGCTGGTGCCCGACCCGCCGCGCGGTGGCGGCGACACGCACGACATCTGGATCGATCCGTCGAACCCGGCGCGCATCATGGTGGGCGACGACGGGGGGGCCACGCTGAGCCTGAACCACGGCGGCAGCTTCCGGCGCATCAACCTGCCTATCGCGCAGATGTACCACGTGGCCGTGGACGACGACGTGCCCTACCACGTGTACGGCAACCGTCAGGACGGCTACTCGTACCGGGGGCCGTCGAACTCGCGCCGAGGGTCCATTCCGCTGGGGCTGTGGCAGCGCGTGGGCGGCTGCGAGAGCGGCTTCGCGCAGCCCGATCCCGAGGACTCGAACATCGTGTGGTCGGGCTGCTACGACGGCGGGCTGGAGCGGGTCGACCTGCGCACCGGGCACGCGCGCAACGTGCGCGTGTGGCCCGAGGCGGCCTACGGGTGGCCGCCGGCCGAGCTGCGCTACCGCTGGCACTGGAACTTTCCGCTGCACATCTCGCCTCACGACCACAACACCGTCTACGTCGGCAGCCAGAAGGTGCACCGCACGCGCGACGGGGGGCACACCTGGGAGGAGATCAGCCCCGACCTGACGCTGAACGACAAGACGCACCAGCAGAGCTCGGGCGGCGTGGCCATCGACAACCTGATGACCTTCGACGGTGCCACGCTCTTCGCCATCGCCGAGTCGCCGCTCGAGCCCGGCCTCATCTGGGCGGGCACGAACGACGGCCAGGTGCAGCTCACGCGCGACGGCGGCGCCACGTGGACGAACGTGAGCGAGGCGCTGGGCGTGCCGCCGTGGGGCACCATCGCGAGCATCGAGCCCTCGCGCTACGACCCGGGCGCGGTCTACGTGAGCGTCGACCTGCACCAGATGGGCGACTTCGACCCCTACATCCTCAAGTCGGACGACTACGGCCGCAGCTGGCGCCGCATCGACGCCGGCATCGAGCGCAGCCCGCACAGCTTCGTGCACGTGGTGCGCGAAGACCCCAGGCGGGCGGGCATGCTGTTCGCCGGCACCGACAACGCCGTGTGGTGGTCGCGGGACGACGGGGCGCACTGGACCAAGCTCAGGCTCGACATGCCGCCCGCGCCGGTCTACTGGCTGGTCGTGCAGGAGCGCTTCGACGACCTGGTCGTGGCCACCTACGGCCGGGGCTTCTACATCCTCGACGACCTGGCCCCCCTGCGTGCGCTCGACGCCGAGGTGCTCGCGGGCCGTACCATGCTCGTGCCGCCGCGTGCCGCCTACCGCTTCCAGCGCGTGCAGGGCATCCAC
>RFGQ01000401.1 GCA_003695865.1 Gemmatimonadota bacterium
CGTCAGGGAGCGGCGGGGCGGCTCAGGATCCGTCCGCGTCGCCCACCTGCTGGAGCGCTGCCAAGACCCGTTCCTTCAACTCGCTGCCCGCGGCACCGCGCTCCTCGGCCCGCCTCAGGGCCTCGAGGAACTGCTGCTCGAAGCGGAAGCGGGGGTAGCAGGCCGAGCACACGTCCACGTGGCGCTGCACCTCGGACGCTTCGAGGGGGTCGAGCTCCCCGTCGAGGAACTCGAACAGGCGCTCACGCGCCTCCTCGCAGGACAGCATCGGGCGCTCGTCCGCGCCCCCGGTCGACGCCGCGGCCGGAGCCGTGCCGTCGCCGTTGCGGAGCCCGCGTCCCGCTTCCTCCGATTCGCCACCCCCGAAGAGGGACGCGAGCGCCTTCCGGATCCCGTCGAACGCAACCACTACTCGTCTCCAGAGGCTTTGGGCAGGTAGCCCATTTCGACCGCGTAACCGTAGAGCTGCTTCTGCAGCTGCCTGCGCCCTCGGAACAACCGGCTCTTCACCGTCCCGACGGGGATGTCCATGATCTCGGCGATCTCGTTGTACGAGAGATCTTCGAGATCCGACAGCACGACCGCCATGCGATACTCGTCCGGCAGCCCGTCGATCGCACGAAGGATCTCCTCGTCGACGATCGATCGAAAGAAGTCACCCTCGGGATCGGCATCCTTCGACGCGGCGAACACCGGCGCCTCGCGGCTCAGCGAACGCGGATCGTCCTGGGAGGTCTCCTGAAGAATCTCGTCATGCCGCTGCCGGCGCTCCCGCTGGCGCAGGAACACGTTGCGGCAGATCGTGAAGAGCCAGCTCTTGCAACGCGTGCCCGGCGTGTACTGGTCCCAGGCCCGGTAGGCGCGGAAGTACGTGTCCTGGACCAAATCTTCGGCCGCGTCCGGGTTACCGGCCAGGCGCAGCGCGAACCGGTACACCGCATCCATGTGAGGAATCGCTTCCTCCATGAAGTTCGCCCGGTGGCCCTCGTCATCCCGCTCCGGCGTGGGCGCCGCATCGGACGGTCCCGCGGCCGACGGCGACGCCTCGGCGGGGGGATCGGCCGGCTGCTCGGGGGTCGGAAGGGTCAACGGACGCCTCGCGTGATCTCAAACCCGCATGCGACGAACACTCCACCAATCCGGAAGTGCGTCATTCGGTTCACCCGCACACCAGGGATCGCCCCGGCGCGCCGGCTGATGCGCGCCCGACCCCCACCCGGAAGGTGGTTCGGACAGCGAGCGAACGAAAGGGGGACAGCAGGCGAACCGCGCTCAGTCGGGAAAGACGAAGCTGCGGGCGAGTTCGTCGGTGGGCGGCGCTCCGCTCACCAGTTCGATGAGGGCGGCCATCTCCGCACCCATCTCACGGAGGCGGGCGAGCACGGCGTAGGCATGGGCGAACTCGAAGTAGGCCGCCACGGCGCCTTCATGGGCCGGGTGGGTGTGGGCGACCGCGGTTTCCATCTCGACACGCAGCTGAGTCACGACCGCCTCGACGGCGCGCTCCAGCGCACGCTGTTCGGCGAGCGTGTCGACGCTGATGTCGCCGCCGAGCCTGCGCGAGAGGCCTTCGACGAGCACCCGCTCCTCGGGCGGGGCCGCAACCGGGGATGTGGAGGAGAGATCCCCACCGAGGAACGCGCGCACGCCATGCGCCAGCGCGTTGGATTCCTCGTAGTTGCATCGGAGGATCACGATTCCGCTCCCGGTCCTCGGGTCCGCGCCCGTGGGCGCCCTACCCTATCTACCTATTCTCTCGGTTCGATGTTTCTGCAAGTTGAGCGCCGGCGGCCGCACCAGCGTGCTTCAGGCCGCCGCGCCGCCCTGCGGCACCCCGTCCACGACCAGGGGCAGAGACACGTGATGCTCGCCGTCGATGATCACGTCGAAGGCATAGCGCCCCGGCCGCGCGAACACCAGTCCGTCCAGATTGAGAACGTGCGGCACCCGGATGCCGGTTTCCGACGCTTTGGCGCCGCCGCCGAGCTCGAGCTGTCCGTCGAGGCGGAGCAGCGCCTGCCCCTCGGGATCGCGCAACTCGATGGCGATCTCGTGAAGCCCGATCTCGACGACCGCGGCCCGGAAGCGCAGCACCAGGGCGAGACGCCCATGCTGGGTCGGAAACTCCTGTGCCGTGATCCGATCGAAGACGCCCAGGATGTTGAGCTTTCCCGTGGCGTCGACGGTCGCGGCGTCGGCGATCAGCGCAAGGTCGATGTCCATGGCCGCTCTACCCCTCCACCGGGCCCGCGGTGCCCGCGCCCGCGAACGCGTCGACCACACGCCGCGCCGGGCCCAGGCCGAGCGCCAGGTCGATCAGCGTGTGGGCGACGATCGCGGGCCACAGCGACCCCGATACGACGACCGCGCCCGCCAGACCCGCCCCGAGGAGCCCCGTACGCGCCACGCCGACCGATCCCTGATAGGCGTGCAGAGCCCCGAAGGCCAGCGAGGCTCCGGCC
>RFGQ01000402.1 GCA_003695865.1 Gemmatimonadota bacterium
CCTCGACGCGACGGGCATGGTCGTTGCACCGGGCTTCATCGACATCCAGAGCCACTCGCGCTGGGCCTTCCTCGAGGGCGACAGCCGCGTCGTCTCGAAGGTGACCCAGGGGATCACGACCGAGATCCTGGGCGAGGGCACGACGAACGCGCCCATCGACCCCGCCACGCTGCCGCCGCCCGAAGAGGACGACACACCGGCCGAGCACCTGCGCCGCCGCATGGCGAGCGCGCACGGGTTCGACGCCTGGCTGCGCGCCATGGAGCGGCGGGGCACCAGCACGAACGTGGGCTCCTTCGTGGGTGCCACCACGATCCGGCGCTTCGGCATGGGCATGCGCATGGGGCCGGCCGACGCCGACGCGCTCAACCGCATGCAGCGCGCCGTGCGCCGCGCCATGGAGGACGGGGCCTTCGGGCTGGCGTCGGCGCTCATCTACCCGCCCGGCAACTTCGCCTCGACCGACGAACTCGCCGCGCTGGCGGCCGCCATGGCCCCCTACGGCGGGCTCTACATCACGCACATGCGCTCCGAGGCCGACCGCCTGCTCGAGGCCATCGACGAGGCCATCGAGATCGGCCAACGCGCCGGGGTGCCGGTCGAGATCTACCACCTGAAGGCGGCCGGACGCCGCAACTGGCCGCTGGCCGAGCGGGCCGTCGCGCGCATCGACTCCGCCCGGGCCCGCGGCGTCGACATCCAGGCCGACATGTACCCCTACACGGCCGGTAGCACGGGGCTCTCGGCCTGCTTCCCGCCCTGGGCGTCGGCCGAGGGGCGACTGTTCGACAACCTGGCCGACCCGGCGACCAGGGCGCGCATCCGCGCCGACATCGAGCGTCCGCGCGAGTACTGGGAGAACCTGTGCGACCTGGCCACGCCCGAGGGCGTTCTGGTGCTGGGCCTGCGCAAGCCCGAGAACCGGGCCTACGCCGGACGCACATTGGCCGACATCGCCGCCGAGCGCGGCAGCGACTGGATCGACACGGCCATGGACCTGGTGCTCTCGGAGCGGCAGGAGATCGGTACGATCTACTTCCTGATGAGCGAAGACAACGTGCGCCTGCAGCTGCGCCAGCCGTGGATCAAGTTCGGTACCGACGCGGGCGGTGTGGACCCCGAGTCCACGCGCACGCTGGTCCATCCGCGCGCCTACGGCACGTTCCCGCGTATCCTCGGCCGCTACGTGCGCGACGAGGGCGTGCTGCCGCTCGAGGATGCCGTGCGCAAGATGACCTCTGCCGTGGCGGCGCGCCTGCACCTGCGTGACCGCGGGCTCGTCAAGCCGGGCTTCTTCGCCGACCTGGTGATCTTCGATCCCGAGACCGTCGGGGACGAGGCCACCTACCAGGAGCCCCACCGGGTGTCGCTGGGCATCCGCGACGTGTTCGTGAACGGCGTGGCCGTGGTGCGCGACGGACGCCACACGGGCGCCAAGCCGGGCCGTGTGGTTCGCGGCCCCGGATGGAGCGGCTGGCAGCCGCTCCCCTGAACTCCACCGTTTCGGCCGCGCCGGACGAAACCCTCCGCCCGACCCCCCCGTAGGGCGCACGGTCGCGGGGCGCTGTGTGGCCCCGCCTACCGTGCAGGTGGCCGCAACCCGGGGGGTGGTGTGGATCAGTTCAGGAAGGACGTTCGTTACGCGGTCAGGATGCTCTTCAAGCATCCCGGGGTCACGGGCATCGGCGTCGTCGCGCTGGCGCTGGGCATCGGCCTCACCACGATCATGTTCTCGATCGTGTATGGAGCGCTGATCCGGGGGCTCCCGGTCGAGGGCGGCGACCGCATCGTGCACATCGAGCGCAGCAAGCTCGTCGACGACATCTCTTCGATGGGCGTGAGCGTCCACGACTACGTGGACTGGCGCGAGCGCCAGCGCTCCTTCGAGCACCTGGCCGCCTACTACGAGGGCACCGCCAACATCCGCGGCACGGAGTCGGCCGAGCGCTTCGAGGGTGCGTTCGTGACCGCGAACACGTTCACCGTGCTCGGGGTGCGACCGGTCGTCGGACGCCTGTTCCGCGAGGACGAGGACGAGCCGGGTGCCCCACTCGCCGTGCTCATCGGCTACCACGTCTGGCGCGACCGCTACGGGCTCGACCCGAACATCGAGGGTCGCTCGATCGTGCTGAACGGCGAGCCCGCCACGATCGTGGGCGTGATGCCCGAAGGGTTCCGCTTCCCGGTCCAGCAGGACGTGTGGGTGGCGCACCGCCAGGACCCGGTGGCCATTGAGCGCGACGGCGGCATCTGGCTCGAGGTGATGGGCAGGCTGCGGCCGGGCGTCACCGTGGACCAGGCCATGGAGGAGTTCGACCGCATCGCGGTCCAGCTCGAGGCCGAGCATCCCGAGACGAACACCGGCGTGCGTGTGCTCATGAAGCCCTTCACGCGCGAGTATGTGGGTGACGAGGCCGTGGGCCTGCTGCTCACCATGCTGGGTGCCGTGGGGCTGGTGTTGCTCGTCGCGTGCGCCAACGTGGCGAACCTGCTGCTCGCGCGCGCAGCGCTGCGCCAGCGCGAGATCGCCATCCGCACGGCGATGGGCGCCAGCCGGCGGCGCGTGATCACCCAGATGCTCGTGGAGTCGCTGGCCCTCGCGCTGGTGGGTGCCGCGCTGGGCGCCGCGGTGGCGTGGGTGGGCATCGGCTGGTTCGACCGTGCCGTGCAGCTCAGCGAGCCACCGTACTGGATGCGGTTCACGCTCGACCTGCCGATCCTCGGGTTCGTGGCCGGGCTGGCCGCACTCTCGGGGGTCGTGTCGGGCCTGATCCCCGCGATCAAGGCCTCGGGCTCCGCTCCGCACGAGATCCTGAAGGACGAGGGGCGCGGCACCTCGTCGCTGCGCATCGGGCGGCTGTCGCGGGCGTTGGTGGTGGCCGAGCTGGCCTTCTCGGCGGCCGTGCTCGTGGTCGCAGGGCTCATGATCAAGGGCGTGACGAACCTGCGTACGCTCGATCCCGGCTTCCGAACCGAGGGCGTGTTCACGGCGCGCATCGGCCTCATGGAGGCCGAATACCCCGACACCGCCTCGCGGCGGCGCTTCTTCGACGAGGTGCTCCAGCGCGTGCGTGCCGAGCCTTCGGTGCGCGCGGCCACGCTCACCGACCGCCTGCCCGGGCTGGGCACGGGCCGGAGCTGGTATGCGGTCGAAGGGGCCTCGTACGCGAGTGACCGCGACTATCCGTTCGCACGCTCGAAGGTGGTGGGGACGGGCTACTTCGAGACGTTCGGCATCCAGCCGCTCGCGGGCCGCGTGTTCGAAGAGAGCGACGACGAGAACAGTGTGCCGGTGGTGATCGTCAACCGCAGCCTGGCCGAGCGGGAGTGGGGGAGCGTGAACGCCGCGCTGGGCAAGCAGATGCGTCAGGGGCGCTCCGATTCCGACTCGCCCTGGCTGACGGTCGTGGGCGTGGTGCCCGACACCTGGATGCAGGGACTCGGCAACACCGACGACGACACCGAGGGCTTCTTCCTGCCGCTGCGCCAGCAGGACCGGCGCTTCGTGAGCCTGGCCGCCGTGGGGCCCTCCGACCCGATGACGCTGACGGCCACCGTGCGCGACATCGTCACCGGCGTCGATCCCGACGTGCCCATCTACTTCGTGCAGAGCCTCGACCAGGCCATCGAGCAGCAGACGTGGTTCTACGAGGTGTTCGGCACGCTCTTCGCCGTGTTCGGCGCGGTGGCCCTGTTCCTCGCGTCGGTGGGGCTCTACGGGGTGATGTCGTTCGGCGTGAGCCGCCGCACGCAGGAGCTGGGCATCCGCATGGCGCTGGGCGCCGGCGGCGGTCAGTTGCGTGCGTTGGTGATGCGGCAGGGCGTGGGGCAGATCCTTCTGGGCCTCACGGTGGGACTCGCCGTGGGCTTCGTGCTGGCGCGGGGCATGACGCTCATCTTCTTCGAGGTCGAGCCGTTCGATCCGGCCGTGATGGGGATCATCGCGCTGGTGCTGAGCGCCACGGCCCTGCTGGCCTCGTTCGTGCCGGCCCGGCGCGCGACGCGCGTCGATCCGATGGTGGCGCTGCGCTAC
>RFGQ01000403.1 GCA_003695865.1 Gemmatimonadota bacterium
CGGCGGGGCCGGGTGGTGAGCGAGAGGTGGTAAGGCAGGCCACGCAGCTCACGTACGATATCGAGGAGGCGCGCGCGGGTCCGCCGTAGCCGGAGGGAGGACTTTGGACGAACGATGGAGGGGGGCCGGACGGCGTAGTGTGATGCGGGGAGCCGCCCTCATGCTGCTCGTCCTCGCCGCCTGTGAAGGCTCGTTCGACGGCGTGTTCCCCGAGCCGCGCACCTATCGCTTCGAGTTCTTCGCGACGCGGGAAGAGTGCCAGGCCGCCCAGCCGCCCGGATTCCACATCAACTGCAGCCAGACGATCGAATTCCGTCCCGACGGACGCGCCTTCGTCACGCTGACGGACATCATCAATCCCGCCACCTACGGCATCCGTGGGCGCCGCGTCCGCGTCGAGCCCGACGGGCCGGGCGACTTCGCCGGGACGCTCGAACTCGAGCTTTCGGAGGACGAAGCGCTGCTCACGGACGTCGACACGGGGAAGGTCTGGGTGCGGGACGGGCCGGAGGGCGGGTAGCGCGCAGGGGGCCGCCGCGCTCTCTTCGGGGATGTCGTCCGTCCCGCACGTCGGGGCGAAACTCCTGTCTCCTCCACGCTCCGATCCCGACCATGGCCGACCCCAAGAGCGCCGACCGAGGGTCCGGCGGCCTCGACGTCGACGTACTCGCCGCCGAGCTCGCCGAGACGTGGCGCACGAACCAGCGCATCAACGTCTTTCTGCTCGAGCACATCCCCGACGAGGCGCTCGCCGACACGTTGTCGAAGCGGGGCGGACGCGACGTGGCGCGCCAGTTCGCGCACCTGCACAGCGTGCGGGTGTGGCACCTCGAGAAACGGGCCCGCGACCTCGCCGAGGGTCTCGAGGCGTTTCCGACGAAGGTCTCGCCTTCCCGCGAGGAGCTGATCGAAGCGCTCGAGGCTTCGGCGGCCGCGGTCGAAGAGCTGCTCCTGGGGCAGCTCCGGGGCACCCCACGGCGCCGCGGTTTCAAGCGGGGCGTCTTCACTACGCTGGCCTACTTCGTCTCGCACGAGAGCCACCACCGCGGCAGCATCCTGCTCACGCTCAAGCAGTGCGGCCACCGCCTCGACAACGCGACCTCGTACAAGATCTGGGACTGGGACCGGATCTGAGGGGGGTGGGGCGGGGCTCCGTCGCCTTCGTCCCCATCCCCTTCGGTGGGAGTCCTCGGTGGGTGGCCGCAGGCGCTAGCTCGGGAGGAACCCACCCGGGTCCGAGTGCGGGATGTTTCCTCCGATATGCATGAAAATCCGCTTCAGGCCCGGCCAGCGGCGACGTCCGTCGTGAACTGAGGTGTGATTTGTTGCGAGGATTTACGCTGCCCATCTTGCGCGATCTGCGGCGTGTTTTTACTCATCTATAATGAATAAG
>RFGQ01000041.1 GCA_003695865.1 Gemmatimonadota bacterium
CCTCGAGCCCTGCGACCTGGCCGGGTTCAACATCCGGCGCTTCGACCTGCCCATGCTCGTCGCGGAGTTCCGGCGCGCCGGTCTGGCGTTCGACGTGACCTCGCGCAGACTCATCGACGTCCAGGCCATCTTCCACCGCGAAGAGCCGCGAGACCTCTCTGCCGCCGCGCGCTTCTACCTGGGGCGCGAGCACCCCGAGGCGCACTCGGCGCTGGGCGACATCCGCACCTCGGCGGCCGTGCTGGCCGCGCAGTTCGAGCGCTACCCGCATCTGCCGCGCGACCTGGACGAGCTGAACCGCTACTGCGACGAGCAGATGCCCTACCGCACCGAGTTCGACCGCTGGTTCGACGTGACCGACCAGGGACCGGTCTTCCGGCGCGGCAAACATCGCGGCCGGGTGCTCGCCGAGGTGGCGGCGAGCGAGCCCGACTATCTGCACTGGATGCTCAAAGCGGACGACATGGACCCCGACGTGATCGCGGCCGTCCGCAAGGCGCTCGACGATCTGGCGGGGGGCGGCGCAGCGTCCTAAGGTGTGCTTCCCCACGCGACGCATTCCGGAGGTTCGCCCATGCTCAGGGCCCCACGCACGACCACACTAGGCCTCATCCTGGCCGCCGCGTTCAGCGCCACGCTCGACCGCCCCGCTTCGGCCCAGACACCGATCGGCGAGGCCGACCTGGCCGCGCTCGCGCCGCGTCCGATCGGACCGGCCGTCACCGGGGGGCGGGTCCACGACATCGAAGCGCTGCCCTCCGATCCGTCCACGATCTTCGTGGCCACGGCGTCGGGAGGCCTGTGGAAGTCGACGAACCGCGGCCACACGTGGCG
Source organism: Gemmatimonadota bacterium (assembly GCA_003695865.1). Lineage (GTDB taxonomy): Bacteria > Gemmatimonadota > Gemmatimonadetes > Longimicrobiales > Gaopeijiaceae > J028. The sequence goes on from RFGQ01000041.1 coordinate 835, forward strand.
AAACGTGTTCGCAAACCAGGAGACGAGCACGTTCGGCGACGTGGCGATCGCGCCCTCCGATGCGAAGGTGATGTACGCGGGCACCGGTGAGCAGAACAATCGCCAGAGCACGTCGTGGGGGCACGGGGTCTACCGTTCGGACGACGCGGGCGAGACCTGGCGGTACGGGGGGCTCGCGGGCACGCACCACATCGGCAAGGTCGAGGTCGATCCCCGCGACCCCGACGTGGTCTTCGTCGCCGCGCTCGGCAATCTGTGGAGGCAGAGCGAGGAGCGGGGCGTCTACCGGAGTCGGGACGGCGGCCGCACGTGGGAGCGCGTACTCCACGTCGACGGCTTCACTGGGGCCGTGGACCTGGTGATGAACCCGGAGAATCCCGACATCGTCTACGCGGCGACCTACCAGCGCCTGCGGCGCGCGTGGGGCTTCAACGGGGGCGGGCCCGGCTCGGGGATCTACCGGTCGACCGACGGGGGCGACACCTGGACCGAGCTCACCGAAGGGCTCCCGGCGGGCGACAAGGGTCGCATCGGGCTCGCGATCGCGGCCAGCGAACCGCGCATCCTGAACGCGCTGGTCGAGACCGCCGACCGCGAGACCACGGGCACGTACCGTTCGGAAGACGGTGGCGACACCTGGGAGCGCGTGAGTCCGCTCGACCCACGGCCCATGTACTACTCCGAGATCTTCATCGACCCCACCGACGCGAACCGGGTTTACGTGCTGGCGACCTCGTCGTTCACCTCGAGCGACGGCGGACGCACGTTCGAAGAGATCGCGCGGCGGCCCACCTACGACGTGGGCGTGCACGCAGATCATCACGCGCTCTGGATCGACCCGAACGATCCCGAGCACTTCTACCTGGGCGGCGACGCGGGGGTCTACGAGACGTACGACCGCGGGGTCCGCTTCCGGAAGGTGAACAACTTCCCGATCGGTCAGTTCTACGCCATCGGCGTGGACATGCGCGACCCCTACTTCGTGTACGGGGGCATGCAGGACAACCACTCCTGGATGGGGCCCTCGCAGACCCGACGCTGGATCGGCATCGTCGGTGACGACTGGAAGCAGATCGGGTTCGGCGACGGCATGTTCCAGCAGCCCAACCCCGCCAACCCCCGCTGGGTGTACTCGTCTTCGAACGGGGGCAACTACTCGCGCGTCGACACCGAGACCGGAGACATCCGCTCCCTTCGTCAGGTCCCCCCGGCCGGCGAACCCCCGTACCGCTGGGACTGGACCTCGCCGAGCCTGGTCTCGCGGCACGACCCCTCGACGGTGTATCTGGGCGGCAACCGGCTCTTCATCTCGCACGACGACGGCGAGAGCTTCACACGCACCGAAGACCTGACCCGCGCCGTCGACCGCGACACGCTCTCGCTCATGGGCGTGCGCGGCGCCGACCTGAGCATCTCGGCCAACGACGGCACGTCGTCGTACGGCGAGATCACGACGATCGCGGAGTCGCCGCTGGACGGCAGCATCCTGTGGGTGGGCACCGACGACGGGAACGTGCAGCTCTCGCGCGACGGCGGCGCGACGTGGGCGGAGGTGTCCGGAGCCATCGCCGACGTGCCCGACCTCACCTACGTGAGCCGGGTGGCCGGGTCGGCCCGTGGGCCGGGCTCGGCCTACGTGGCGTTCGACGCGCACCGCGACGGAGACTTCCGTCCCTACCTGTTCCGCACCGACGACTTCGGCCGTACGTGGACGGCGCTGCACGAGGGACTGCCCGAGGACGGCAGCGTCAACGTGGTCGTGGAGCATCCCGACGATCCCCAGACGCTCTTCGTGGGCACCGAGCACGGGGCCTACGTCTCGACCGACGCGGGCGGCCACTGGGCGCGACTGCCGGGACTCCCCACCGTGCTCGTCGACGACATGGTCGTCCATCCCCGTGACAAGGACCTGGTGATCGGAACGCACGGGGCCAGCATCTGGATCGTGGACGACACGCGTCCGCTCGTGGAGTGGGGAGACGCGGCCGCCGCGGGCGGGGCGTTCCTGTTCTCGATCGACCGGGCCACGATCTTCCAGCACTGGAAGGACACCTCCTACCGTGGGCACGCGGAGTTCCACGGTGTGAACCCGCCCGACGGCGCCCTGATCACCTACCGTCTGGGCGAGGGCGACGGGCCCGCGACGCTCACCGTCCGCAACGCAGCCGGAGACGTGGTGCGTACGATGGGCGTGCCCTCGGCCGCGGGCGTGCATCGGGTGAACTGGGACCTGCGCCACGACGGCCCGAACGGGCCCCGCGACTGGCGCCCGCACGCCGACCCCGAGCTGGCCCGGCCGCTCGACCGGGCCGGGCCCTGGGTGTCGCCCGGGGTGTACACGGTCGCCCTCGAGGCGCGCGGCACGGCGGTGGAGCGCACCGTCGAGGTGCGCGGCGATCCCGAACTGCCGCTCACCGACGCGGACTACCGGTCGCGCGAAGCGTTCATGCTGGGGCTCATCGACCTGATGGAGCGCGTGCGGGAAGCCGCGCCCGATCTGCGGTGTCCGGGCGGCTTCGGAGGCGGCCCACTCCCCGAAGGTCGCGCGGGCGATCTGTGCCGGGTGATGCGGGGCGCGCAGCAACTCTACGGGGCGCTTTCGGGGGGCGGCGTGCGGCCGGGCACCCTGTCTCCGCCCACTGCCGACCAGCGGGCGGCCCGGGAGGAACTCGAGCGGACGCTGGCGCGGGCGCTCGCCGGGGGGTGATGCGCCCCAGACGGCGAGCCTTCTCGCGGCGGCCCGTCAGGCTTACCGGGGCGGCGCACCCTCTGGTGGCGGCGCTCGGGGCCGCCTAGTGTGAGGTGCCACGGACGGACGACCAACGGACGGGAGGTCCGATGCTCTTTTACGCACACTCGGGCGTGCGCTATCTGATCCTGCTGGCCGGCGCGGTCACGCTGGTCTACGGCCTTTACGTGCTGGCCACCGGCCGCCGCTACGACGACGTTCTCCGCCGCAGCGCGTCGACCTATACGCTGCTGCTGCACGTACAGATTCTGCTCGGCCTGGCCCTGGTGTTCTCTGGGCGTTTCTACCCGCAGCTCACGGGGCACATCTTCATGATGGTGTTCGCCGCGGCGGCCATGCAGATCCCGGTCTCGGTGCTTCGCCGCAGGGAGCCCGAACGGCGGACGGCGGCCCCCCTCGTGGTGGGCGCGCTGCTCTCGCTCGGGCTCATCGTGGGCGGCATCCTGGCGATCGGTCGGCCCATCGTGGGGTCGGGCGGCGGATGAGCGCCGATCGCCGCGGCGGACCTCCCGCCCGCTGCCGCGATCGACCTGCCGCCGCACGGCCCGCCCGTCGGCTCTGCTCCGTTACGGCGCTGCTCGGCCTCGCCGCCGCGCTCGGCGCCTGCGGCGGTGACGACGCCCAGGGGCCCGATGCGTCCGACGACCTCGTGCTGCGCTACGGGCTCGAGCCCATGCCGGCCATGGTGCACCCGGCCGACAACCCGCCCGATCCGGACCGCATCGCGCTGGGCAAGCTGATCTTCTTCGATCCCGTGCAGAGTTCGGGGGGTGACGTGGCGTGCGCCACCTGCCACCTGCCCCGCTTCGGGTTCGCCGACGGGCGCGACCTGCCGCTCGGACCGTCGGGAATCGGACTGGGCCCACAGCGGCGACTCACCGATCCCGACATGGTGCCCGAGGCCCGCCACTCTCCCACCGTCGTGAACGTGGGATTCAACCGGTTCGGGGCGCAGGTGACCGCCGACGGCTTCATGTTCTGGGACGGGCGCGTTCGTCGACTCGAGCGCCTGGTCACGCTGCCTCAGCTCGAGTTCAGCGAGATGCGCGGCGATGCGGTGCCGGTCGAGGCGGCCCTCGACAGCGTGCTGGCACGCATCCGCCGGATCCCGGAGTACGTGGAGTTGTTCCGGGCCGCCTTCCCCGAGCGGGCGGCGCTGGCCGACGCCGGGGCGCTCGAGTCGGTCGTGGACTCCACCACGCTCTCGCAGGCGCTCGCGCAGTTCGTGCGCTCCCTCACCGGTGTGGAGTCGGCCTACGACCGCTACGTCGCCGGCGATCGGGACGCCCTCAGCGACGCCGCCAGGCGCGGCCTCATCCTGTTCCACGAAAAGGCCGGATGCGTGCGTTGCCACTCGGGTCCGATGTTTTCGGACTTCCAGTTCCATGTGGTGGGCGCCCGGCAGCTCGGTCCGGGCTTCCAGACCACGCCGCACGACGATCCCGGACGCTGGCTGGTGACCCGGGTCGAGTCGGACCGCTACCGCTTCCGAACCCCCAGCCTGCGCAACGTCGCCGAGACCGCTCCCTACATGCACTCGGGCGGGTACGCCACGCTGCGCGACGTCGTCGAGTTCTTCAACCGGGGGGGCGGCGACCATCCCTTCGTCGATCCGGCCCGCCTCGAGATCGAGCCGCTGGGGCTCACCGATCAGGAGATCGACGACCTGGTCACGTTTCTGGGAACGCTGTCCGACATGCCGGAGATCGAGATCCCGGAGCGCGTCCCCTCGGGGCTGGCGGTTCCACGCTGAAGAGGGCCCGCCGGCCGGGGGCGCCGCGTGCACGACCGCCGCCCGAGCGCCGGCTCAGCGCTCCAGCCGAACGAGCCCCGCGGGCAGGCCGGAGAAGTCCGCCACGATCGTGCGCGGGGCCTCGGGCGGGGCGTCTCCGATCGGGTTGCGGTACAGCCGCAGGAAGAAGGGCTCGGAGGCGAGCGGCGCCTCCTCCCGCTCGGCGTAGGGCTCGACCGTGATCACGTGCGTCCAGCGTGAGGGCGAGCCCGGAGAGCCGTTGAGGTCGAGCGGCAGCGAGAGGCCCTCGGGCAGGCTCACGGCGAGCGGGTTGGCCAGAAAATCGTCACCGGGCCAGTGCACTTCGCGCAGCAGCGCCTTCTCGTAGTCCAGGTAGCCCGAGAATCCCCCGGGGCCGGTGTCGTCCCGGAAGCGCGCGTAGCGCCGGGGCCCCGGCGCGAACTTGCCGTACGAGATCCACAGGGCATCGGCCGTGCCGTAGTCGCGTACCACCCATCCCTCGTAGAGCCAACCGGCCGTCAGGGGTGCGAAGCGCGCATAGAACGCCATGTCGGTCGTGTCGACCGCCGGGTTCATGAGCCAGATGCCGGCGTCCTCATCGCTGGACGCACCCGAGCCGTCATCGTTCGAAAACGTGTGCAACACGTGCGTTCCCGGTGCGGCTTCGAGCGGTTGCCCGATGGGTGTGAGGTAGCCCTCGACCCCCAGCACCGCGCTGTCGCCGACGAAGCGCCCACCGACCAGGGTCAGTTCCGAGGGGACCCCGTGTTCGTCGCCGGCCGGCTCGAGGGTGATCCAGAGCGCGGTGGGAGCGGACACCGGCGAGGGCAACCGCACATCCCCCCCGGCCGCATCCACGACTCCCGCACGCACCACGGCATCGGCCGTATCGGTCACCCACGCCTCGTAGCGGCCGCCGAGCGGGGCGGGCACGGGCAGACCCGAGAGCGTGATCCGCAGGACCGGAAGGTCTTCGGCGGGCGGCTCGGTCAGACCCCCATCGTCCCCGCAACCCGCAGCGGCGAGCACAGCGAACAGGGCAGCGGCGCCCCGGCGGGCGACACGCGCACGGCGCCCGCTCATCCGCCCCCGAGCGTGAGGCGCAGCGGCCAGCTCAGCGGCACCCGCACGAGCGGCACGGAGACCGGCACCACGCCGGCCTCGATGTCGTCGTCGGGGATGGTGACCTGATCGTCGCCGCTCGCGCTGATCGCAATGCCCGCGGCAACGCCGGCCCCGACGATGCCGCCCACGAGCAGGAGCGTGCCCCGCTTGTCGAGCGTGCGCACTTCGAGGCGCTCGATGGACGAGCGGGGCACGGTGAGCTCCTGGAACACGCGGCTGCCCGCGGTGCCGACCCGCACCTGAAGCAGCAGGCGATCCGCCGCCGCCTCGAGCACCGTGCCGTCCACGAAGCGTTCCTCGCGGCCCACGGCCTCGCGCAGCGCCTCGGCCTCTCGCAGGTCCACGTGCGCGCGGACCTTTGCGCCCGGGGGCGGCGGCGCTTCACCGACGGGTTGGTAGTGATAGCACCCGGCCGTCACCAGTACGGCCGCGCACAGCGTGGCCCTGCACAGCGCAGACATGTGTGTGGTCATCGCGTCCTCCCGTCGTCTCTTCCCGAGGTCGGGGATCAGGCTGCGCCGCTTTCGGTCTCACCGCAAGGTGGCGACGCCCCGCGGCACCTCGGCGTCGATGTACTGGATCACCCGCGGCTCGGCCGCCCCGCCCTCGCCGATCGGATTCCGGTAAGGCCGGAGCGTGAACGGCCGCGCGTCCCACGTGTTCTCGCCCCGGTCGAAGTCGGGCTCGACCGTGATCGCGTGGGTCCATTCGCTCGCGACGCCCTGGGTGACGTCTCCGTTCAGATCGAACGGCAGCGGAAGGTCGCAGGGCACCGGGTAGTCGTGCGGGTTGCTCAGCCAGTCGTCTCCGGGAAACTCCACGATCAGCGGCAAGGCGTTCACGTAGTCGAGCTGACCGGAGTACGGCCCGAGCCCCGTGTCGTCGCGCTCGTCGAGGAGCTTGTCGGAGTCGACGCTGAACTTGCCGTACGACACCCAGCACTCCTGCGGACCCCCGAAGTCGTGGACCACCCAGCCTTCGTAGACCCACCCCGGGTTCAACGGCGTGAACTCGAGGAACACGCGTTCGGTACGGGTCTCGCTCGTCTCCTCGATGTTGAATACCCAGATCCCGGCGTCCTCGTTCGACGGCTTGCCGAGCTCGAGGTCGTCGGAGGGCGTGAAGAGGACGTGGGTCCCCACCGAGTCCTCGAGCGGCACCGCGGGGGTCACGTAGCGCAGGATCGTCAGTTCGGCTCGGGTGCCCTGGAATTCCCCGCCCAGCAATTGAGACGCCGAAGGGCCCGGATCGGCGTCGTCGGGAGGCTCGACGGTGATCACGAAACGCGCCGGATTCTCGATCGGGCTCGAGACGGTCGGCGTGCCCGGACCGAGCGTGCCCACGGAGCGGAAGACACCGTCGCTGCCGACCACCCAGCCCTGATAGACGCCGTCGAGCACAGGATCGAGCGCGCGCAGTCCGCTGAGCTCGAGTGCGATCGTGCGCGTACCCTCGCGCGGCGGACCCGCCGAATCGTCACCCCCGCCGCATGCGGCCGTCAGTACGGCGAGCACGGCCCCGAGCGCG
>RFGQ01000404.1 GCA_003695865.1 Gemmatimonadota bacterium
ACCACCCGCTTGCTGGAGTAGCGGCTGCTCCCGCTACCGCCGTAGCTCCGTTTGTAGCTCCCGGTGCCCCGACCGTAGCGGCTCGTGTTGTAGCGGCCGCTGGCGCGGGTGTTGGAGCGGTAGCTCGACTTGCGCTCGGAGACGTATTTGGATCCGAGCGTGCGCTCGGCGGCATGGGACTCCAGCGAGGTCTCGGCGATGGTGGCGGCGAAGCGGTCTCCCTCCTTGCGCCGCTCACCCACGCGTCCGCGCAGGATGATCAAACGGTCCTCATAGACCTCGGGCTCGGCGATGGCGGAGGAGAGGCTGAACACGGGCACGCGTTTTTCGTGGAGCAGACGAAGGTCTCCGCTCACATCCCCGCCGCGGGTGGCCATCACGTGGGCCAGCATCTCGGCTCCGCCCCTGCGTTTGCCCAACTCGGTGAGCCAGGGCTCCTCGAGGAGGGGCTTGAGGTGGGTGAAGTCACCGCGCTTCACGCAGCCCATGAGGAGCTTCCAGCCTTTGTTGGTCTTGCCAGCGTCGTAGTACTTCCGCGCTTCGTATTCGCAGCGCTTGGCGCTCGGGAGCGCTTTGGCGAACTCCTCGGGGCTGAGCTTGCGCTTTTTGGCCTCGCGGGTTTTGCGGTCCTCTTCGATCTGCGCCTCGCTCTTGCCGGCGTTGTCGACGGACTCATCGGAGGCGGGCGCGGTCTCTCCCCAGGCCTTGGGCGAGGGCTCCAGCGAGGGCCCGGGCGGACGCGGATCGGTGCTCTGGCAACCCAGGGCGGCGACGAGGGGAGCGAAGAGAAAGAGGGTCGAAACACTGCGCATGGTTGCCCCCGGATCAGAGATCGACCGTGCCGCTGGCCGGCGGCGAGGTCGTGGGTGCCCCCAGCGTCGTCGCGCGGGCGGGGGGCGCGGTGAGAAGGAGCACGGGCCGGCAGGTGCCCTCGCAGCTGTCTTTCACACAGCTGCGGGAGGCCGCGTTGGCCTTGCCCTCGGCGAGGCCGAGGGCGCACTGGGAAGCCGAGGGCGCGCATCCCGCGGCGGCCAGGCACTGGCAGCAACCGCTCCAGACATCAGCGGCCTGGCGGACACGATCCACGACGTCACGGAGGGCCGCGTAGCAGCCCGCCGCGTTGAGGGCGAAGCGGTCTTTGGCGTCGAGG
>RFGQ01000405.1 GCA_003695865.1 Gemmatimonadota bacterium
CCGGCCGCGTGCGCGGGCCGGAGCGGACCCCGACGTGCGTGCGTCCTGCTTACTCGGGGTAGACCGAGACCGCCTTGCGCCGGCGGTACGTCTCGAACTTCACCCGTCCGTCGACGGTCGCAAAGAGCGAGTCGTCTCCACCGCGGCCCACGTTGCGGCCGGGGTGGAAGCGCGTGCCCCGCTGGCGTACCAGGATGCTGCCCGCGGTGACGAACTCGCCGCCGAACGCCTTCACGCCGAGGCGCTTCGCGTTGCTGTCGCGGCCGTTTCTGCTGGACCCTACGCCCTTCTTATGAGCCATCGAATCTCCTCGGTCTTACCCGGCACGCGCCTCAGAGCGCGATGCCGTCGACCCGGATCTCGGTGAACTTCTGACGGTGACCCTGCTTCTTGCGGTAGCCCTTGCGGCGCTTCCGCTTGAAGACGATGACCTTGCGGTCGCGTCCGTGCCGCACGACCGACGCCGTGACCGATGCACCCCCTACGAGCGGCTCGCCCACCTGCACCGTCTCGCCGTCGGAGGCCAGCAGCACCTCGTCGAACGTGACGGTCTCGCCCGGATCGACCTCCAGGGCGGGGACGCGGAGCGTCCGCCCGGGCTCGGCCCGGAACTGTTTTCCACCGGTCTTGAACACCGCGTACATCGGTCTGCCTCGACGTGCGTTCGAAATCATGTGCCGTAGAGCCTGGAAAATTTAGAAGGCTCCCGGCCCGGGTCAAGGTGGGCACGGCCCCGGCGGCCCTCCGTTCGGCCTCTCCGCGGTCCGATCGCCGCGGCCTGCCGAGCCCGCTCCCCCCCGGCGGTGACCCCGGTCGCCGCACTCCCCGGGGCGACGGTCTCTGCGTCCCTCAGGCGGCGGCGTACTTCTGCGTCACATCCGTCTCCGCCGGGCCCGAGAGCAGCCGGTACTCGTCCTGGCGCAGCAGCGGGTCGTCGCGCAGGTCGAGCTTCAGTCCCGTCGCGCGGGCCATACGCTTCAGGAAGTCGGGCTCCTCCTCCATGATGCGCAAGGCGATTTCGGGGTGGACGCGCAGCACCACGCGCTTCTCGTCGCCCGACGCCGCGGCCCGCCGCAGGCTGCGCTCGATCTCGCGCACCACGGTCGCAGGCGTGAAGATGCGCCCGTTGCCGCCGCACGTGGGGCACAGCCTGGTGAGCGACTGGAACAGCGAGGGCCGCACCCGCTGCCGTGTCATCTCGACCAGGCCGAGGCCCGAGATCTCGAACGCCTTGGTGCGGGCCCGGTCGCGACCGAGGTGGCTCTTCAGTTCATGAAGCACCCGATCGCGGTTCTCCTGCAGCTCCATGTCGATGAAGTCCACGACGATGATGCCGCCGACGTCGCGCAGGCGAAGCTGTTTCGCGATCTCCCGGGCCGCGTCGAGGTTGGTCTTGAGGATCGTCTTCTCGGGATTCTTCTCGCGCTTGCCGGTGAAGCGTCCGGTATTGACGTCGATCGAGACCAGGGCCTCGGTCGGCTCGATGATGATGTAGCCCCCCGAGGGCAGGGTCACCTTCTTGCGGAAGGCGGCCTGCACTTCGTCCCCGATACCGTGGCGGTCGAAGAGCGGCACGGTGTCCTTGTAGAACTTCAGGCGGTTGCGCAGGTCGGGGGCCACACGGTCGAGGTAGGCGCGGATCTCGTTGTAGACCTCGCGGTTGTCGACCGTGAGCGACTCGAACTTGTCGCTGAACAGGTCGCGGATGATGCCGCTGATGAGCTTGGCGTCTTCGTGGAGCCGGGCCGGCGCCTCGGCTTCGGCGGCGGCCGCCTCGATCGCCTGCCAGGTGGCCCGCAGCCGCTCGAACTCCTTCTTGAAGGTGGCTTCGGTCAGCTCCTCGCCCACGGTGCGCACGATCACGCCGCCGGCGTCTTCGGGCAGGATCGAGCGCGCCAGCTTGCGTAGCCGCGAGCGCTCGCCCCGATCCTCGATCTTGCGGCTCACGCCGACGTGGTCGGAATGGGGCATGTAGACCAGGAAGCGGCCGGGAAGCGACACCTGAGCGGTGAGACGCGGCCCCTTGGTGCTGATCGGCTCCTTGGTGACCTGCACGATCACCTCCTGGCCTCGCCTGAGCAGCGTCTCGATCGGCGGATAGG
>RFGQ01000406.1 GCA_003695865.1 Gemmatimonadota bacterium
CGCCCCCCGCCGCCAGGTGGCGGCCGGCGAGCGACCAGTCGGGGGGCGCGGCCTCAGGGTGGCGCGCGTCGAGCACCATCCCGCTCACGGCGCCCCTCCGGCGCGCGGCGCGCCCGTGGCCAGCAGGGCCTCGGCGACGGGCAGATCCTCGGGCCGGGTGACCTTCACGTTCCAGCGCTCCCCCTCGACCATGTGCACCGGCACGCCCATCGCCTCCACCAGCGCGGCGTCGTCCGTGGCGGTCCTGGGACCGCGCGCCGCATAGGCGGCGCGGAGGACGTCGGCCGGAAACGCCTGCGGCGTGTGCGCGTGCCAGAGCGACGCGCGCTCCGGGGTGCCCTCCACGCGACCACCCTCGTCGACCCGCTTCATCGTGTCGACGGCGGGTACCCCCGCCACCGCGCCCACCCCCGTGGCGGCCAGCGCCACGCAGCGGCGCACGGTCTCGCTCGACACGAGCGGGCGCGCACCGTCGTGGACCACGAGCACCTCGCAGCGGGCGGGCAGCGCGTCGAGCGCCGCGGCCACCGAGTCGGCGCGCGTCGCGCCGCCCACGACCACGCGCACGCGGGGGTCCAGATCCACCAACCACCGCGGCGGATCGCCGGCCACGTCGGCCGGCAGCGCCACGGCCACGCCGCACACCTCGTCGAGCGCCAGGAACGGCAGGAGCGCGTGCACCAGCACCGGCCGGCCGGCCAGTTCGAGGAACGGCTTGCGCACACCCCCCATACGCCGTCCCGCTCCGGCGGCGGGCACGGCGACGCCGACCGCCGTCACGGGGCCCCGAAGGGCGAGGGGCCTCCCACCGGCGGCGGCCCGCCGGCCGGGCCTCCGGGGCCGCCCGGCAGATCCGGGGCCGCCGAGTCGAAGCGCGTGTACGCCTTGTGGAAGTAGAGGTTCACCACGCCCGTGGGACCGTTCCGTTGCTTGGCGACGATCAGCTCGGCCTTGCCCTCGAGCTCGGGCCGCTCGTCGAGCGAAGCATAGTACTCGGGCCGGTAGAGAAACATGACCAGATCGGCGTCCTGCTCGATCGAACCGGACTCGCGCAGGTCGGAGAGCATCGGACGCTTGTCCGTGCGCTGCTCGGGCCCGCGAGAGAGCTGCGAGAGCGCCACCACGGGCACCTCGAGTTCGCGCGCCAGAGCCTTGAGCCCCCGCGAAATCTCAGACACCTCCTGCACGCGGCTCTCGGTGCGTCTGTGGCCCGCCATGAGCTGCATGTAGTCGATCACGAGCATGCCGAGGTTCACCTCGGACTTGAGGCGGCGCGCCTTGGCGCGCATCTCGAGCACCGTGCTGCCCGGCGAGTCGTCGATCCACATCGGAGCCGTGTTGAGGTGACCGGCGGCCTGCGCCAGACGCTGGTATTCCTCGGGCGAGAGGCGACCACGCCGCAGCTTCTGGGCGTCGACGCGTCCTTCGGAGCACAGCAGCCGCTGCACGAGCTGCTCCTTCGACATCTCGAGCGAGAAGATGGCTACGGGCACGCCGTGCTCGATGGCCGCGTTCTGCGCCACGTTCATGACCCAGGACGTCTTCCCCATGGACGGGCGCGCCGCCACGATCACCAGATCGCCGGGCTGCAGCCCGGTGGTCATGCGGTCGAGGTCGGGAAAGCCCGTGGGCACGCCCGTGATGCCGCCCTTCGACTCCTGCAGCTTCTCGATGTGCTCGAACGTGGGCCAGAGCACCTCCTTGATCCACACGAAGCCCTGGCGGTCGTGGCTCTGAGCCACCTGGAAGACGCGCTGTTCGGCCGTGTCGAGCACCTCTTCGACCGTGCGCTCGCCCTGGTCGTAAACGTCGCGGATGATGCCCGACGCGGCGTCGATGAGGCGGCGCAGCAGAGCCTTCTCTCGGACGATGCGCGCGTGGTATTCGACATTCGCGGCGGTGGGCACGGCATCGAGCAGTTCCGCCAGATACTCGGGACCGCCGACATCGTCGAGTTCGCCGGTCTTCTTGAGCTCTTCCGCGACGGTGACGACGTCGACGACGCTTCCCCGCTCGAAGAGGCGGACCATGGCCCGGTACAGACGGCGGTTCGCCTCGCGGTAGAACATCGAGTCGTTGACGATCTCGACTGCGCGAGCGACCGCGTCCTTGTCGAGCAGCATCCCGCCGAGCACCGAAATCTCGGCCTCGAGCGAGTAGGGCGGCTGGCGATCGTAGGCCTGGGCTACGGCCCGTTCCACGAAGTCGGGCGACGACATGCCGTGCGGGTTGAGGTCCGAAAAGGGCGGCCGGAGGCGTTCCGGAAGACGTCTACATTAGCGCCGGACGGCGGGGGATGCGAGCCGTGTACGTGCCGGACGCCGCCGGGGCCGCGCCCGGGCTCGGTTCCCGTACCCTCAGGGCGCCGGCTCGCCTCCCGCCGACCGGTCGAGGACGCTCCGCAGAAGCTGCAGATCGTCCCACGTGGCGCGCGTCCAGCCGCCGTTGCGGAGCAGCGCGGCCGGGTGGTAGGTGACCACCAACGGGACGCCTTCGTAGGCGTGGACGGTGCCCCGGAGCTTGCCGAGCGCCGTGTTGGCCCGGCCGGTGAGGGCGCGGGCCGCGAAGGTGCCCACCGCGAGGATCGCCTCGGGACGCACCAGTTCGATCTGGCGCTTGAGAAAGCCCACGCAGGCGGCGATCTCGTCGGGCTGCGGATCCCGGTTCCCCGGCGGACGGCACTTGAGCACGTTGCAGATGTAGACCGACTCCCGCCGCGACAGCCCCACCGTGGCCAGCAGCAGGTCGAGCAGCTTCCCGGCCTGCCCCACGAAGGGCAGCCCGGTGCGGTCTTCGTTGGCGCCGGGCGCCTCGCCCACCACCATCACACGCGCGTCGGGAGCGCCGTCGCTGAACACCACGTGGGTGCGGGTCTCGGCCAGGCCGCAGGCGGTGCAGACCTCGGCGACGGCACGCACGCCCTCCAGGTCGAGCCCGCCGAGATCGGGCGGGGAGCCGTGCGGAAGGGCGACCTCCGAAGAGGCACCGGGCCGGGCCGCGGCGGCCGGCGGACGGGGAGCCGGAGCACCGGGGGTCGGAGC
>RFGQ01000407.1 GCA_003695865.1 Gemmatimonadota bacterium
CCTCGTAGTCGAGCAGCACGGGCGCCCCTCCGGGCGGGGTGACGAGCACCCGCGGCGCACGATCGGGATACGCGTCGAGCAGTGCCCGGTTACGCTCCGGCCCGAAATCGCGCACGTACATGGCACCCCTCGCGGGGAGTCCCGGCAGGTCGCCCTGCCACACCAGCTGCGGCAGCCCCTGCACGCCCGCCAGATCCGAAGCGGCTTCTCGCTGGCAGGCGTCGGAGGGCGCCTCGCCGGCCCGAACCAGGAAGGTCGAACCGGAGCGCAGAAGGAGTGGCCGCAGGTCGGGGTACGTCGGCCGGAACGCGAGCGCGGTGCCCGCGTCGTCGAGCCCCCGGCCCCGGTCGAGGAAGGTCTGCACCTGGCAGGCGGGGGTGTGCCGCAGCGCCAGGCGAACCGAATCCTCGCGCATACCGAGCGCGGCCAGGCGCGCGCCAAGACGTGCCTGCCAGCTTCCGTGGACAAAGACCAGGCTGGGTCCGGTCGCGGGCGGCGGTGTCGTGAGCCAGCCGCCGCGCTCGGCCCCCTCGGCGTAGCGGAGCACGCGGCGAGGTCCGAGCGCGAACCAGCCGGCCGCGAGGCTCAGCGCGAGGGTGGCCGTCCACCATCCTCGCCAGCTCCATCCACCGGTCGGCGCGGCGGCCGCGCGCCGCGCACCGGCCCGCGAGGCGGCCGTGCGGTCTTCCAGACCGGGCAGCCGCTGCCACAGGCTTGCAGCCGCGAGCACGGTGAGCAGCGCCCAGGCCGGCGTGGTCTCGTTCAGCATGCGCGGGCCGAAGACCAGGTCGTGGTGCCAGTAGAGCGCGTTCACCGCGACCGGAAGCAGCGCCCAGAGCAGAGGCAGACGCCACGAGCGCTCGAAGGCACGGCCGGCGATCATCGCGAGGGCGACCACTAGGAGCGCCGACAGGGGCGTCTGCCAGAGCTCGACCCCGAGCGCACGCAGTTCGGTCGCCGAGTAGGCGAGCGCAGCCGAAGGAGTGTAGGCCGCGCCCCAGGGGTCGACGTGGAACCCGAGGCCGTGCGCAGCGCCCTGCCCCGCCGTGTATCCGAGCTGCAGCGGCCCGCCGAAGAAGTGCGCGTTGTAGGCGAAGAAGGCAGCGGCGAAGGGCGCTCCGCCCACGGCGACCCAGGCGGCCCGCACGAGCCACCAGCCGGCCGCGCGCCCTCCGTGCTCGCTACCCGGCGCCGCGGCTCCCGACCCGGCATCGGTGGCGGCAGCAGGCCTGGCCCACACGGCCAGCGTCACGACCAGCACCAGGGCGACCAGCCCCGTGAGCGGCCGGGTGAGGGTCGCGGCACCCACCGCGCCGCCGGCGAGCAGCCCCCAGGGCCCGGCTCCCCGGGCCGCCCGCAGAGCCGCGTACAGGGCAAGCGTCGTGAAGGCGGCCGCGGTCACGTGGTTCATCCCCGCCGCGGCGAAGCCGATGAAGAAGGGGCTCGTCGCAACGAGCAGCCCCGCCGCCCGTGCCGCGGCCGGCCGCTCGGGCACCATGCGCTCTCCCAGCATCACGAGCACGGCCGCCGTCAGGCCTGCCAGTAGCGCCGCGGCCGCCCAGGGCGCCCCCACCAGCCATCCGGCCGCCAACACCACCAGGTGGCCGGGTGGATACTGCGACACCCAGCCTGCCGGGGTGTCGAGCATGTACTGGAAGCTCCAGAACTCGGGATGCCGGAGCACGGGCCCCGAGAGGGCGCCGCCCGCCAGGTAGCGCGCGTGCAGAAGCTGACTCGCGGCGTCGACCATGGTCGCCCGGCCGCGCAGCGGGCCCACCGCGACCGCCGTCGTCGCCAGCCCCGCCACCAGAGCGCATGCCCCGGCCCAGGCTCTCGTGGTCCCGTGGGCGAGCGCCTGTACCGCCCGCCGCCCCAGGCGCTCCATGCGACCGCTGTCGAGGAGCGCGGCCACGAGCGCCCCTACGAGCACCGCCACCGCAGAGAGCAGCGCGGTGGCACGACCATAGGCCGGGCCGAGCCGTACGAACTGATCGCCCGCGATGCCGGCGCCCGCGTCTTCCAGCAGGCGATACCACGGCAGCGCTGCCAGCGCGAGCAGGACTACACCGACGATTCGATGGATCACGCGTCTTTCGGGTTCTGCGATGGTCGGGTCCCCCCTGGGGGGGCGGCCGCGGGAAGATGCGGCCAAAGAGAACGGGCCGCCACGGTCTCCCGTGACGGCCCGCCTCATGGGCTACGTCGAGTCGCTGCGGCGTCAGTTCATGATGCCGTCGAACTCGGCCGCGAAGTCGCGGTCGAACAGCTCGAGCGCCTCCTTGCGCCGATGGATCTCCTCGGGCGACAGGTCGTCGAGCGTCAGGTCGACCTCGAGCCCCGGCGCGGGCGCCGAGCCCTCGC
>RFGQ01000042.1 GCA_003695865.1 Gemmatimonadota bacterium
ACGGCTACCTGAGCCTGCACGCCGGGTGGGCGGAGAGCGGCCGGGCCGTGGCCTGGATGCTGGCGCAGGCCCGCGCAGCCGGGGTGGAGGTGCGGGAGGGCGTGCGCGTGAGCGGCCTGCTCGAGCGCGGCTCGCGCGTGGCCGGCGTTCGCACCGAGGACGGCGATTCCATCGAGGCGGCGCGGGTCGTCGTGGCCGCGGGCGCGTGGACGCCCGTGCTCCTGCCCTGGCTGGCGGATCGGCTACGGGTGGTGGGCCAGCCGGTCTTCCACCTGCGCCCGCGGGATGCGGCGCCCTACGTGGCGGCGCGCTTCCCGCCCTGGGCGGCCGACATCGCACGCACCGGCTGGTACGGCTTCCCGGCCGCGGCCGACGGCATCGTGAAGGTGGCCAACCACGGCGCCGGCGTCCCGGTCGACCCGCGCGCCCGGCCCGACGTGCCCGCCGTGTGGGAGGCGCATCTGCGCGATTTCCTCGTGGACGCCCGCCCCGACCTGGCCGACGCACACATCGCGGCGCGCCGCCTGTGCCTGTACTGCGACGCGTTCGACGGCGACTTCTGGATCGCCGCCGATCCCGCCCGCGAGGGCCTCGTGGTGGCTGCGGGCGGCAGCGGCCACGGCTTCAAGTTCGCGCCCGTCCTGGGCGAGATCGTCGCCAACGTGTTGGAGGGACGCCCCGACGAGTGGGCGCCGCGCTTCGCCTGGCGCGAGGCGGGGGCGCGAAGGCGCGAGGCGGCGCGCTGGGACCCGGAGAGGCCCACTACTTGATCCCGATCACCATCGCGTCGGGTCCGGGGAGCTGCTCCACGCGGCTCTCGCGGAAGCCCGCCTCCGCCATCCAGGCGCGGCAGTCGGCGCCGGTGTAGTCGGCACCCTCCTGGGTCTCGATGAGCATGTTCAGGCTCATGAGCAGGCCGAAAGCGTTCTCGCGGCGCTCGTCGTCGATGAGCGCCTCGTAGACGACGAGTGCCCCTCCTTCGGGCAATGCGTCGTAGGCCTTGCCGATCAGCATGCGTTTGTCGTCCATCCCCCAGTCGTGGAGGATGTGGCCCATCAGGATCACGTCGGCGCGCGGCAGCGCGTCTTCGAAGAAGTCACCGTCGACGAAGTCGATGCGCGCCGCGGCGGAGCTCTGCGCCGCGTAGGCCTCGAAAACCGGACGCACCGCCGGCAGGTCGAAGCCGGTGCCCCTGAGGTGCGGGTTGGCCTCGGCGATCTGCACGACCAGGTCGCCCTGGGCGGTCCCCACGTCGACGAAGGTCCGGTAGTCGGCCCAGGGGAGCTGCCGCGCGATGGCCATGTTCGCGCCGCGGCTCACGCCGGTCATCGCCCCAAGGAACTCGGCCAGCACGGGAGGATCGGTGTAGATCGTCTGGAAGAGGTCGTCCTCGCCCTCGATCTCGTTCTGGGGGAGCCCGGTGCACAGTGCCTCGGTAAGCCCTCCCCAGTAGTGATAGAGGCGACTGTTCGCCATCTCCAGGATGCCCCCCACGTAGCTGGGCTTCGCCTTGTCGAGGAACATCTCGGCGTCGGGAGCGTTGCGGTAGACGCCGTTTTCGCGTTCGAGGAAGCCCAGCGCGACGAGCGCATCCAGAAAGTCGGCCGCCCCGCGCCCGTGCAGGCCCAGGCGCGCGCTCACGTCGGCCAGGTCGCCCGGAGCCCGGGCCAGGTGGGTGAAGAGCTCGAGCTCGACGGCGCTGAGCAGCGCCTTGGAGCCCCAGAAGCCCATGCCGACCTGCATGATGCGGTCGGGCGTCATCGCGGTGCCCATGGTGGAAGCCTCCCGGGTCGGAGAAGAGGAGTCGTCCACCATGCACCCGACCTCGCGGCGACACAACGCCGGTGTTCAGCGGCGCGGGCGGCCGCCGGCTCCCAAAGACGGGTCTCGGCGGGTCCGGTCAGGGAGCGCGGGTGCGCGCCCAGTCCCAGCTCTCGAGGCCCCGACCGTTGACGGCCCTCACCTCGATCGCGCCGCCCGGGCGGGCGTCTTCGAGCAATGCGCGCGGCTCGGCCCCCGGCCCGGCCGCCACGTCCATGCGACGCATCGAGCCGTCCGCCCGCTCGTAGCGCAGCACGTAGGCCACCACGTCCGACTCGGGTGCGGGATCCCAGGTCACCTGCACGCCGACCCGGCTGCGCCGTGCCGCGAGCCCGGTCGGCCGCGCGGGGCTCGAGGCCAGCAACACGATGCTGGCCACGGTCGTCCGCGCCACCTCGGCCACGAGCCGGTGGTTGATCGTCTCGATGCGGTCGGTGATCCGGTGGTAGTTCGGGTTGCCGAGCACCGGGTACGACCCGATGCCGCCCACGATGTCGCCGTAGGCGTCGTAGTAGGCGTGCGCGTCGGTGTTCTTGTAGTAGCGCGCGTCGTAGGTGATGAGGTCGCTGAACAGGGCGGCGGCCGCGTGCTGCACGTCGCGGATGCCCGCGTTCGAGTAGCGGATCGTGTTGTCGAGCCGGTGATCGTTGCTCCAGCCGATCATGTCGTTGTTGAGCGCACACACGATGCGCTTGCCTTCGTCCTGCGCCCGGCGCACGTACTCCCGCGAGCCCAGCAGGCCGGCCTCCTCGCCCGTGAAGAAGGCGAACTCGACGGTGATGGGCAGCGGGTGTTCGGCGAGTACCCGGGCCGTTTCGAGCAGCGCGGCGGTGCCCGAGGTGTCGTCGTCCGCGCCCGGCCCGTCGCGGACCGAATCGAAGTGGCTGCTCACGGTGCACACGAGCTGCGGGTCGACGGTACCCTCGAGCCGGGCGATCACGTTGGCGGTGCGCGCACCCCGCGCCTCGAACCACTGGAGCGCGGGCGCGTAGCCGAACTCCGTCAGCCGCCGTGCCAGGTAGTCGACCGCCCGCAAGTTGCCGGGCTCCCCCACGTATTTCGACCCGAAACGGAAGAGATCGCGCTCGTAGCCGTAGATGCGTCCCACCGAGACCGCGTCCGCGCGCTCGGCGGCCGTCTCACGCACCGGCGCGAACATGCGTTCCCCCTCCGCCATGAGCGTGCGCTCGCGGTCGAGGTTGTCGAGCAGCCGCCGCCGCACGGCCTCGAGGCTCACCGGGCGGGTGAGGTCGAGCAGATACACCCCCCGCTCGGGCGAGACCGTGTCGCCGTCTCGCTCCGCCACGATCAGCACGCGCCGCCCGTCGGGCGAGACGGCCCATTCGTATTCGGGAGCGATGGTGCGCACCGTGTTGTTGTGGAAGAGCTTGATGATCCGGCCCGTCGTGAGGTCGTAGAGGAACGAACGCATGTGCCGCCCCTCGCCCTTCGGGATGAGCAGACGGTTCTCGTCGACGAACACCGGCGCGAGGTCGTGCTGGATCTCGTAGGTCACCTGTCTCGGTTCCTCGCCGCCGGCCGACGCCACCACGAAGACCTCCCAATCGCGGAAGGGCTGGCGGCGGAAGGCCACCCAGCGGCCGTCGGGCGAGACCGCGGGATCGCGAATCGGGTCGGACGCGCGGACGAGCACCCGCGTGGAGCGCATGGCCTGGCCCGGGATCGCCTGCATGGGGTCGATGTCGACCACCTCGAGCGCGTAGTCGCCATCCGTCTCGGTGACGAACGCCAGCGTCCGCCCGTCCGCGCTCACGACGGGGTCCCGCCCGGCGAACGAGAAGACCTGCTCTTCGACCAGGTCGACCAGTGCGAAGCCGGGCTCCTGCGGAGCGCCGGGATCCATGTCGGGCGGCAGCGGGCCGGGGTTCGTGCGCGGCCGCTCGAAGAGGATGTAGCGGCCGCCGGCCAGAGCGCGGGGCGCGGTCTTGAAGCCGCGGCCCGTCAGAATGGCGTCGGGCACCAGGCGGAAGCTGCGCACCGCGTAGATGTCGTTGCGGCCGTCCGACGCCCGCGCAGCCGACAGAAAGAGCGTGCGCCCGTCGACGCCGAAGGTCATCGCGATGGGTAGCAGCCCGTCGATCGGGACCGGTCGCTCACCGCGATTGCGCACGTCTCGAATCGCCAGGGTCGCCCCTGCGGCCCGCAGGTAGCGCTGCTCGCGCAGGGCGCGCAGGAAGGCCTCGCGATCCTGGGCCGCCCGGGCCGCGTCGAGAGCGGCCGCGGTCGCGGCCACCGCGTCGCCCGCGGCCCAGCGGAGCACGGCCGCCGTGCCGTCGGGCCCCAGCACGACTTCGTCTCCGGCGAGGCGGTCCACTTCGGCCCCGCTCGCGAGATCGACCACCACGACTTCGCGGCTGCCTTCGGGGCCCGTGACGTAGGCTCCATATAGCCCGTCCGGACTCACCGAAACCCCCGCGCCGTCGGCGGTGAGTTCGCGCACCTCGTAGAGCTCACCCGTCAGTTCGGCGATCGCGTCCTTGAGCGCCGCGCCGTCGGGCCCGTCGAGGGCGGCCAGATAGCCCTCGAGCGCCTGTACGTAACGTCCTTCATCCCAGGCCTGCCAAGCGTCGGCAAGGGCGGCGGGCACCTGTTGCGCGGCCGAGGCGGGCGCCGGCATGATGAGGCTCGCGACGAGGACGGCCAGGAGGGCCGGGCGCTGCAGCGTGGGCATGGTCGAGTCTCCTCGGGTCGCTGCCGGTCCAAGATCCGGCGCGGCGCACGGGCGGCCGCGCCTTCGGGGGGTGGCACACGATGTTCCATCCGCAGGATACGCTACCGCGCACGGCCGCGACAGTAGCGGGAGCGCGGTGCGGCAGAGGCCCCGCAGGACGACACCTTACGGGATGCACGTGATGAGGATTCCAGGGACGACCACATACCGCCGAGCCGCCTTCGGCCTGGCGGCTTTCGGCGTGGTGGCGCTCCATGCGGCGGCGCCGCGTACGCTCGCCGGACAGGAGCCCGCGGCCTACGCCTTCGTGGGCGTCAACGTGGTGCCCATGGACGGCGAGCGCGTGCTCGAAGACCAGACGGTGGTCGTGCGTGGCCCGCGCATCGCCGCGGTCGGCCCCCGCGCTTCGACCCCGGTGCCCGACGACGCACGCACGATCGACGGGCGCGGTCGCTGGCTGATGCCGGGGCTCGCCGAGATGCACGCGCACGTACCGCCCGTGCCTCGGGGGTCCGACGCCTGGCCCGACCGCGAGGCGCTCGACGACATCCTGTTCCTGTACCTGGCCAACGGCATCACGACCATCCGGGGGATGCTGGGCGCCACCTATCAGCTCGAACTGCGCGACCTGATCGAGCGCGGCGAGGTGCTGGGGCCCACCTTCTACGTGGGGGCTCCGTCGATCAACGGCAGTTCGGCGCCCGACCCCGAAACCGCCGACAGCCTGGTGCGGGCCCACGCGGCGGCCGGATACGATCTGCAGAAGATCCATCCGGGGGTGTCGCTCGAGACGTGGGACCGCATGGCCCGCACCGCCCACGAGGTGGGGCTCACGTTCGGCGGGCACGTGCCGCAGGCCGTGGGCCTGCGCCACGCGGTCGAGACCGGCATGTCCACCGTCGACCACATCGACGGCGTGATCCAGGTGGTGACTTCGGCCCCCGCCGGTGCCCCGCCGGCCGAGGTGTTCTCGTCGATCGACGAGGAGCGTCTGCGGGAGGTGGCGGATCTACTCGTCGCCCACGACGTCTACGTCGTGCCGACGGAATACCTCTGGGAGAACATCTTCGGCGTCTTCGACCCCGAAGAGATGGCTCGCCTGCCCGAGATGCGCTACGTGTCACCAGGGCAGCGCGAGGCGTGGATTCGGCAGAAGCAGCGGCAGCCTCCTCAGACCCCCGAGGCCGCGGCCGCGGTGGCGCGCGCGCGACGGCACTTCATCGACGTGTTCGAGGAGCGCGGCGTGAAGCTGCTCATGGGTACCGACTCGCCGCAGATGTTCAACGTACCGGGCTTCGCGCTCCACCGAGAGATCCGGGTGATGCGAGAGGCGGGCCTCACGCCCTACGAAGTGCTCGTGAGCGGCACCGTGAACGTGGCCTCGTACGTGCGCGATCATCTGAAGAAAGACGGACGCTTCGGCACGGTCGCGGCCGGCCAGCGGGCCGACCTCGTGCTGCTGGACGGCAACCCGCTCGAGTCCCTCGATCACCTCGCGGAGCGCGAAGGGGTGATGGTGCGCGGGCGCTGGCTCGACGGTGAGGCGATCCGGGCGCGTCTGGAGCGCATCGCGGCCAAACACGCGACGCCCTGAGGGGCCGCGGGCTCGGGCGACCGCAGGCGGCCTGCGAACGACCGCGCGCCCGGCGGGTGCCGCGGACCGGCGCCCGGGCCCGCGCTCGCCCCTCCGGCACGGAGCGGTTCAGGTGCCGCGCTTGGTCCAGAAGGCGATCGCGCAGTTGTTGCGCCCGGTGTTGAACTCGGGCGGCAGTTCCGACGGCCCACGGTAGACCTCGACCAGTTCGACGTCGAACAGGATCGGCTCGCCGAAGCCCAGGGCCATATCGAAGGGGACGCCGTCCTTGAAGACCATGGGCGTGCAGCGCCGAAGCTGGAGGCTCTCGGGCCGGATGCCCGGCCCGAACACGCGCACTCCCGGCCGCCCGCGCAGCAGTTCGGCCAGGCTGAATTGACCCCTGCGCTCGATCTCCTCGCCGTCGATGAACTCGCCGATCCCGATCCGTCGCCGCTCGGCGATGCCCCGCTGGTTCTCCATCCAGTTCCTGGAGCGCACCTTCACCGTTACCCCTTCGATGGGGAGCGCGTCGATGGCCATCGTCGCCTGAACCTCGTGACCACGGCCCGGACGCACCTCGAGATCGCCCTCGAGCGTGAGATAGGTCAGGTGGGACACCGTCACGTGCCACGACCCCGCGGGCACCTCCTGGAACAGGAAGCGGCCCTCGCGGTCGGTCACCGCCACCTGATCGGCGCCGGTGCCCGCGTCGAGGCGCACCTCGGCCGTCTCGACCGGCCGTCCGGCCTCGTCGACGACCCGCCCTTTCACGAGGCCCGGCGGAAGCCGTTCGGCCAGCCGGGCCGCACGCTGGCGCAGCAGGTGTTCGCGCGCCGCAGCCTCGACCTCTTCGATCGGCGTCAGGCGCCGGGCGTCGAGCGTGGTGCGGAGCGTATCTCCGGGGGCCAGAACCCAGGGGCCGTGCGTGAGCGATGCGAACCCCTCGCCTTCGACGACGATGGAGTAGCTGCCGGGATCGGGCAGCGTCAGCGTGAATCGCCCCTCCCCGTCCGTCGTCGCGCGCGCCACCGTCACGAACGCGTCGTCGACCAGGGTCACCGAAGCGC
>RFGQ01000408.1 GCA_003695865.1 Gemmatimonadota bacterium
AGCGCCGCCGTCCGCCCCGCGCCCCGCTCGCCGGATCCCTGCTCGGTTCGCTTGACCCGGGGCCGGCCGCCGTCCAATCTCGGCCGCATGGACACCTCCCCCGTGCTGCTGATCACCGGTTTCCCGGGATTCCTGGGCTCCCGCCTGCTGCCCGGGCTCCTCGAAGATCGACCCGATACCCGTGCGGTGGCGCTCGTGCAGCCCTCGTGGATGGAGTTTGCCCGCGCCCGCCTGGCGACCCTTTCGCGGAACCGCCCCGAACTCGATGGGCGGGTGGAACTCGTGCCCGGCGACATCACCGATCCCGACCTGGGCGGCGCCGTGCCGACCGCCGGGGTGCGCGAGATCGTCCACCTGGCGGCGGTCTACGACCTGGCCGTGGAACGCGGCCTGGCCGAGCGCGTGAACGTGCGGGGAACCGAGCACGTGCTCGCCTTCGCCGGGCGCTGCGACGGTCTCGTCTGCCTGCACTACATGAGCACCTGCTACGTGAGCGGCCGCTACGAAGGTGTCTTCCGGGAGCAGGACCTCGACGTGGGCCAGCGCTTCAACAACCACTACGAGGCGACCAAGTTCGAGGCCGAGGTCGCGGTACGGCGCGCAGCCGACGAGGGGCTGCCCGTCACCGTCTACCGTCCCAGCATCGTGGTCGGGGAGCGCACGTCGGGCCGCACCGACAAGGCCGACGGCCCCTATCGCGTGATCCGCTTCCTGCTGCGTCAGCCCCGAGTCGCGCTCACGCCCCTGCCCGGCGACCCCGACCGCCGCCAGGTGAACATCGTCCCGGTCGACTACGTCGAGGACGCGGTACGCCGGATCAGTCGCCTTCCCGAGGCCCGGGGCGGCACCTACCAGCTCGCCGACCCCGCGCCCCCGACGATCCGGGAATTCCTCTCGCTACTCGCCGAAGCCACCGGACGGCGTGTCGTGCCCCTGAGGCTTCCCCCGGGGCTGGCCCGATGGGCCACGCGATTCGTGCCGGGTGTGCGCCGCTGGACGGGGATCGACGAGCACACGCTCGCCTACTTCGATCATCCCACACGCTACGACACCGCCCGCGCCCGCGCGCTGCTCGAGCCGGCGGGCATACGCCCGCCCGCGCCACAAGAGCTCGCCCCGGTACTCGTCGAGTTCCTCAGGACGCACCCCGAGGTGGCCGACCGCCCGATGGTGTGAGGCCGCTCACGGTGGCTTCGACCAGGTCGGCCAATCGGCTCGAGCGGTCGGGGTCGTCGAGCCCGACGACGGCCACTGCGGCATCCGCGAAGCGGCCCGGAACGTCGGTGACCAGAGCCAGCCAACGGTGCGCATCGGGGGCGTCGGGCCGCCACACCGGTTCGGGGTGGCGAGCCTGGCGAAAGACCTCGATGCGGGGAAACGGCTCCCGTTTGAAGCCTTCGGCGACGACGAGGTCGGCGTCGGCTGCCCAACCTTCGACCAGCGCGGCGAGCGGAGGCTCGCCGCCCGGGGGCCAGTCGCCGAACACGGCCATCTCGGCCGGGCCGGCCAACACGACGCGTGACGCACCCCCCTCGTGGCGCAGCCGATACGAGTCCGTACCGGGGG
>RFGQ01000409.1 GCA_003695865.1 Gemmatimonadota bacterium
CCCCTCCGCCGCGGCCTCATCGTCCGGGCCCCCAGGCCGCCTTCGTGCGGAAGACCACCAGACCACACTGGATCTCGATGCCGCTCTCGGTGGCCAGGTACGCCTGCGAGCGAAGGTCGGGCGGCACCTCGCCCAGGTACCGATAGACCTCGACCGCCGCGATGTCTTCGGGCCGCAGCGTGTCGAGCGGGAACAGACCGAAGGCGTTGTCCATGTTCTTGGAAGCGCGGTGGCCGTCGACCATGTACGCGAAGCAGCCCCGACCCTTCTTGGAGACCGGCGCGGGGATCAGCTTGCGATCACCGCTCTCGAGTTCGGTCCACTCCCAGCGCAGGCGCGTACCTTCGACGCCCTGGAAGATCGTGCCCACCTCGTAGGGCGCGAGCTTCTCGATCATCTGCTGATCCAGGAAGACGCCCCGGCCCCACTCGTCCCGGTGCTTCTCGAAGAGCGTGCGCCCGAACGACGGGCCCGGCCGGTCGGTCTCCACCCGAAGGCCGGGCAGCGCGATCGCGTCGGCCTCGAGGCCGAATACGATGTCGAGCGTGTCGTTGCGGGCGACCGAGAACGTGGTCGACGTGCGCGTGTTGTAACCCAGCGCCGAGGCCTGGATGCGGTAGAGGCCTGCGTCGGGCAGCTTGACCCAGAAGCGGCCCATCCGATCGGTGGCCACACGGGCGACCACGGTCGTGTCGGCCAGCGCGACCTGCACCTCGGCCCCCTCCACGCCGTTGCGCGTCGAGTCGTCGACGATGCGGCCGCGCAGCACCTGCTGTGCATGCGCGGGGGCCACGCAGGCCGCGAGGAGCACGAGCGCCGAGGCCACCCGAACCGTCCACCGGCGGCGGCGGCGTGCGTCCGCCACGTTTGCCGTCGTCTCGATCGTCATCACTTCCCCCTCCTGTGCCGCGCACCCCGGCCCGCCGCTTCGAGGGCCCCGGGCTCCCGGGTGCGATGCACGTCCTTTCCTGCCCACGAGACACACTCCGGCCGCGCGCGCCCCACATGCCCGCAGGTCCTCCACAGGCCGCGCGCGGCCCCCGGGGGACCGGCTCGCGGCCGGCGCGCGGACGGGCGCCGGATGGACCTCTGTCGACCGCCGCACCGCCGGCGCGGCCCGGGGCGCCGGACCACGTACGCAGATTCCCGGTTGTGGGCCCCCGCGCGCTCCGGCAGGTTCGGGGCGGCCCGGGAGCGCCGCCCACCCCGCCGA
>RFGQ01000410.1 GCA_003695865.1 Gemmatimonadota bacterium
GCCGTACATGGCGCCCAGCGGCTCGCCCGCGCGCACCCAGAAGAAGCCGTTACGGAACGGCGGCACGTTCAGCTTCGTGATCTTCTGGCGCGTGCGGTCGAAGTTGATCCGCGTCGACCAGCCCAGGTCGGGCCGCTCGATGAGCGACGTCTCGAGGTACGCCTCCCACGTGGTCGACTCCAGCTCACCCGCGTTCCGCCACTGGCTCTGGAAGCCCGCGAAGCCGGGCAGCGGCACCTGCAGGAGCTGATCCTCGACCGTCGACGTCGCGTACGTCACGCCACCGGCGATCTTGTTCCACAGCACGAACTCCGCGCCCAGCTCCTGCTCCGTCGAGAGCTCGGGCTTGAGCGCCTTGTTCCCCAGCGTCACGGGCGTGATCTGACCACCCGATACGCTGAACGTCTCGTACTGGGCCGCGAACTGCGGACGGCCGCCGGCCGTACCGTATGAGTAGCGGACCTTGAACTCGTCGATGAAGTCGAAGGGCCACCACGACTCCTGGGCCATCCGGTAGGCCACCGACCCACGGAAGTAGGTCTGCCACCGCTCATCCGGCCCGAACAGCGACGAGCCGTCGCGACGCACCAGCACGTCGCCCACGTACTTGCCCTGGTAGTCCAGCGCCGTGATGAAGAAGAAGCCCTCGGAGATGATGTCCTGCGTGAACGACGTGACCTGCTTGTCGCCCACCACGTTGTTCAGCACCGGCACGTCCGTCGCCGCCAGGTCCTGACCCGAGGCGCTGAAGCCCTCGGAGTGCTGATCCTCGACGAGCCAGCGGATGCGCGTACGCGTCGTCAGGTCGCCGAACGTCTTGTTGATCGACGCCGTGATCGACGCGTTGATGTCGTTCGAGATGTTCGAGCTCTGCGTCAGGGTCCCCAGCGAGGGCGCAGCGTCGATCTGCTTGAAGCCCTTCGGGATGATGTTGTTCTGACGGAATTCGGCCCGGTCGAGCGAGTAGTTCCCCTCGACCTCGAACCACGACAGCGGCGAGTACCGGATGAAGATGCTGCCCATGAACCGGTTGTTCCGGTCCGTGAAGCTCTGGTTCCGGATCAGGTAGATCGGGTTGTCCTCCAGCGACAGCGGGTCGGGCTGGATCTTCAGCGTCCCGTCCTCGTCCGTCGCCAGCAGGTCCGCGTTCGCGCCCATGAACGTCAGCGCGAAGAACGTCCCCGCGTCCGAGTCGTCCTGCTTCGACGTCGCGTAGAACGTGTTCAGCGACACGTCGAGGTTGTCCGACACCGTGTGGTCCAGGTTCAGACGGAAGTTCCGGCGATGGAACCCGTCGTGCCCGTCCACGATGCCCTGCTCGCGCGTGTTGCTCAGCGACGCCCGGTAGTTCGTCGTGCCCGTCTTGCCCTCGACGGCCACGTAGTTGCTGAACTGATCACCGGGATCGAAGAACCGGTCGATCTGGTCGAACGTCGGCCCCAGGAACTCGTTGTCCTGGAACGTGATGTCCGGATCACCGTTCTCCAGCACCACGCCCGGACCGAACGGAATCGGGTTCCCGTCCTGATCCACGTAGCTGCCGTTCTCGATCTTGTACGGATGCGCCTTCGACAGCCCGATCTTGTTGCCGAGCTGCTGAATGCCGTACTCGTTGCGCACCGTCACCCGCGCCTGGTCGGTGCGCAGGTTCGAACCGCGGCGCGTCGTGATCTGCACCACGCCGTTCTGGGCGCGCGAGCCGTAGAGCGACGCCGCGGCGGCGCCCTTCACGATCTCGATCGACTCGACGTCGAGTGCGTCGATGTCGGCCAGACGGTTGTCGGTGATCACGCCGTCGACGATGATCAGCGGCGCCTGCGACCCCGTGATCGACGTCGGGCCACGCAACAGAATCGAGGCACCGTCACCCGGCTTCCCCGAACCCCTCACCACGCGGGCGCCCGGCACCTTCCCGGCGATCAGCGCCTCGGCCGACGGCTGCGGAACCGGCATCTCCTCGAAGTCCACCTTCTCGACCGTGAAGGGGAGCTTCACACGAGGCGTCTCGCCGGCCACACCCGTGACCACGATCTCCTGCAGCTGCAGGGCCGTCGCGGTCATCTCGATGTTCACCGTCGTCGTCTGGTTGGCCGAGACCGTGACCGTCTGGACCGCGTCTTCGTATCCGATGAGCTGAACCTTCAGCTCGTGCGTCCCCACGGGGACGTTCAACAGCAGGAACCGACCCGAGTTGTTCGACAACGCGCCCATGTTCAGCGCGTCGATGAACACCTGGGCCGACTCCAGCGTCTGGCCGGTCGACGCATCGGTCACCGTGCCAGTGATGGTCCCCGTCGACTGTGCTGCGACGGGGCTCGCCGCCACGGCCCAAACCAGGGCCGCCGCTGCGACGAGTCGAACCAACGAACTAGGCTTCATGTGAGCCTCCTTAGGGGTGGGACTGTGTGGCGACGCGCGTTCGCACGCGCCGCCGTCCGCATTGTGGTGGGGTGCCCGGAGGCCGCACTCCGCCCGGGGCCGGCCCGCTGCGGTCTGCCGCAGGCGGTCCGGACGGGAGCCGCACGTCGCCCTCCACGGAACGGCCCTGCGGCCGCCCCGCGCTCGGTGCGTGCGCCGGCCTCGGCTACGAGCGGCGGACGTCCAGGGACGCCGCGCACCCGCAGCTAGAGCACCAACACGTGAGTTGTAAGGGATTCCGACACTCGACCCTTCGTTGCCCTTCCTCCTCGCGCTCGGGAGTCACGCGCCGGGAGCACCCGACACCACCAGCCGAACCCACGACGAAAGCAACGAGGTTCCTCCACACCCATCCCAGCCCCACACGACCTCTCCCGCCGTGTCACGGCTGATCCGGTATACGCCGGCGCCCCCGCGGGCTTACAGAGGCGCCGGCCCACACCGGAGGTGGCGGTCAGCCGACCTCCACCAGCGTGAAGACAACGCTCGTGGGACACACCCCCACACCGATCTCCACCTCGATGGTCAGGTCGGCCCGCAGGCGACGGGTACGGGCCGGGGCCCCACACTCGGGTTCGAGCACGTAGAGGCGTCCCTCACCGTCGACGCCCACGCCCGACGCCGCCCCGTCCCCTGCCGGATCGATGGGGTCGTCGGGCCCGCGAATGAACGCCCGTGCGCTCGCGTCCCACGATGCGACGCCGTAGGAGAACGACGACACATAGAGCGTGCCGTCGGGCGCGAACGCGGCCGACCCGGGGAAGTCGCCGAAGCCCTCGTGAAACGCCACCTCGGCGCGAGTGCCAGGATCCACCACCGAGAGCGTTCCGTTGTTGCCGAAGAAGGTCCCGGCGTTCACCACGTAGACGCGTCCGTCCGGGCCTACCGCCGCGCTCTGGGCGTTCTCACCCGACAAGTCCACCGTGGACGTCACCGTCAGCGTCTCCGCGTCGATCACGGTCAGGCTCGACGGCCCGGCGGGTTGGAAGTTCTCGAGGTTGGCGTTCACCACGAAGACCTGGTCTCCGACGGTGCGCACGAAGGTCGGGAATACGCCGACGGCGATGTCGCTCCCGCGCGACCCCGAGCGCACGTTCACCGGCGTCACCGTGCCGAGGTTCGGATTGGCGACCAGCACGATCGAGTCGTTCACGAAGTCGGCCCCCGTCGCGCCGGACCCCTCGGGCAGCGCGATCGTGCGCGTCACCACACCCTGCGCCACGTCGACCACCACCAGGGCGGGCGTGGTGCCCAATGGCACCGCGGCCGTGCGACCCCGCACCGCGAGCCCGACGGGCGTTCCGTCGGGGCCCAGCCCCACCGTCCGCGCCACCGACGGGCTGTCCACCGGAAAGATCGTCAGCGAGACGTCCACGCTCCCCAGCACGAGGCCGAGTTCCTGCGTGACGACCGGACGCGGTCCGGTGGAGTCGTCCGAACACGCCGCGAGCACGAGCAGAACCGCCGCGAAGAGTCCGGTGCAGACCCTCCGGAGGACCCCGTGCCGGACGCCCGCAAACGGGCGATGGCCACAGGCCGGCCGAAAGGGCGTGGGAGTGACCTCGCCCAGCTGCGGTGGCGCGGTGACGGCGAGCGTCTGCGGACCGGTCGGTCCGGGGAACTTCGAGAACATCGTGGCTCCTGGCATGAAGTGGTTCAGGGTGTGGACGCGCGCCGCACGCGAAGCGCGAACCGCAGCGTGCGTCCGGGATCGGGATAGGCGAAGACGAGCGCCTCGCGCCGATCGAACAGCCGGTCGACGAGGGCGCTGACCCGCACCTCCGCACGACCGATGCGGACGGCGCGCTCCACCGAGAGGTCGGTCGCGACGAAGCCGGGCAGTGCGTTCACCGCATTCGGCACCGGGAAGCGGGCGCCCGTGTAACGCGATGCGAGGCGCACCCGGAAGCCTGCCCGCGCGACCCTCACCTCGACCCGGCCCGAGTGCCGGGGCCGGTAGGCCACCTGCACGGCGGGGCCGGCACGGTCGTAGACGAGGCGGGCGTAGGTGTAGGCGGCCGACGCCTCGACTCCCCAGCGGGGCAGCCCGGCTTCGACGGCCAGCTCGGCGCCCCGGCGGCGCACGTCGGTGTTGCGCGGGCTCCACACGAAGCGGAAGTCGGGGAGCCAGACGATCATGCCGCGTACGTCGCCGGTGAAGGCGGAGCCCTGCAGGCGCAGGGATCCCCATGCACCCGAGAGTGGCACGTCGAATCCCACCTCCACCTCGGACGGCACCCGCTCGGCCGCGAGGTCCGGGTTGGAGCGCACAGCGACGCCCTCGCGGAAGAACTGGTCGCCGAAGGTCGGCGGTGCGTAGGCGGATCTGTGGGCCACCCGCCAGCCGACCGGGCCGGTACGCACGCGCGCCGCGAGTTCGTGGGTCCACCGCAGACGGCCTGCCAGGCCGTCCCACTGGGCACGCACGGTGGCGCCCAACTCCGCCCCCCCCGGACCGGGACGCAGCATGAGACCGATCGAGCCGCCCACGTCCGTGCGGCCGTCGGGTGCGCCGGCGGCGAGCGAGGTGGCCTCGTATGCGAGTCGGTCGACGTCGAAGGAGGCCGTCCACTGCGCGGCCGGGCCCAGCCCCCCGCGCGCGCTCGTCCGCAGGCCCACCTGCACGAGGGTCGCCCGCTCGTCGAACGGCAGCCCGAACGGCGGCGTCGGGTCGGCCGTCTCCACGCGCTGCCATGTGGCGTACGCGGTGGCGTCGGCGGCGGCTCCGCCGAGCGCCCCGCTCCACACCGAAGACGCGCGCAGCCGGTGGAGCCGCTGCCGGGCGGAGTCGGAGGGCGCGAAGCTCTTGCCCGGCAAGCCCCGCCGCAGCGCTTCGAAGGCCGCCGTGGCCTGCAGGTCGCCGCCGGCGAGTGGCGCCGTGAGTCCGAATCGCGCCGAGCGGCGCGAGACGTCGGTGTTGCGCCGGCGGCCCGCGCCCCCGCCCACTTCGGGTGCGAGCTCGAAGTCGAACGACCCGTCGAGGTCGAGC
>RFGQ01000411.1 GCA_003695865.1 Gemmatimonadota bacterium
CCCGCCTGCGGCGCCAGTCGCACGGCCACGAAGGCGAGCAGCGCCAGCGTGATCGCGGCTTCCACGCGCGGCCAGGTGAGCCAGCGGGGCATCCAGGAGGGTCGCTTCATGTGCACGGGGTCGAGGTGGAGGCGGCCGCGGCGGTGCGCACGACGCTGCGCCGCCCCAGTATCCGCGGTGCGACCCGTGGGTTCCAGGCGAGGTGGCCGGCCCCGGGCGCCCGAGGGGGCCGTGGCCGGCCATGGACCCGCTCCCGGGTTCGGCGGTAGCATGGAAACGGATGCCCCGACCGCCACGGAGCGGGTTTCGGGACACCGCCCCGCGGCGCTGCCGCTGCGGCTCCCACGACGCCGAGGTCCCAGGTGAAGGACACCACGCTTTCCGAGCGCCCGTCGAGCGCCTCTCCGTCTCCGGCCTCCGCGGCCGGAGACGGAGAGGCACGCGACGACGTCGCTTCGCCCGCGGAGAGTGGGAGTGCGGCATCCCCGGGGCCCGAAGACGCGGCCTCCGGGGCGGCGGCCGCGCTCCACGTGACCACGCCGCCCGATCCCGGGCCCGTACCGACGCCCGGGCCGGGGGGCCACGACCTGGACGATCCGGCCTACTACCTGAGCCGCGAACTGACCTGGCTGAACTTCAACTTCCGGGTGCTGCACGAGGCGGAGTCGCCGCGCACGCCGCTGCTCGAGCGCGTGAAGTTCCTGGCCATCGTGGGCTCCAACCTCGACGAGTTCTTCATGAAGCGCGTCGGGGGCCTCAAGCAGCAGATCGGCGCCGGGGTGGTGGATCGCTCGGCCGACGGTCGCACGCCCGCCGAGCAGCTCGAAGCCTGTTACGCCCTCGTCGCCGAACTCGACCGGCGTCGGTTCGCGCTCTACGACGCCCTCGTCGAGGAGCTGGCCCGGGCCGGTATCGGATTGCGGCGCGCGCACGAGCTTGATGAGGCGCGCCGGGCCGACCTGCGCGCGTGGTTCGTCGACAACATCTATCCACTGCTCACGCCCCAGTCCACCGATCCGGCCCATCCCTTCCCGTTCGTTTCGAACCTCTCGCTCAACCTGCTGGTCACGCTGCGCCAGCCCGATGCCGACACGGAGCATCTGGCTCGCGTCAAGGTGCCGGTCGGCGTGGGGGTGCCGCGCTTCGTGCGCGTCGGGGAGTCGCTCGACTTCGTGACGCTCGAGAGCCTCATCGCAGACAACCTCGACCTGCTGTTCCCCGGCATGGAGGTGGAGGCGTGCGAGCCGTTCCGCGTTACCCGCAACGCCAACACCGAGCAGGACGAGGAGCAGGCCGACGACCTGTTGGCCATGATCGAGAGCGAACTGCGGGAGCGGCGTTTTGCGCCGATCGTGCGGCTCGAGGTGCTCCGTGGCATGGATCCGGTGCGCAGGGGCATGCTCGCCGCGGAACTCGGGCTCGACGAGTCGCGCGACGTGTTCGAGGTGGACGTGCTCGGCACGCGCGACCTGTGGGAGCTGCATGAGCTGGAGGCGCCCGAGCTCAAGGACCCGCCGCACCACCCGGTGGACCATCCGGCGTTCGTGACCGACCGCTCGGTCTTCCACACGCTTCGCGACGCGGGGGCGGTGCTCGTACACCATCCCTATCAGAGCTTCACGTCTTCGGTGGAGCGCCTCATCGAGGAAGCGAGCCACGATCCCAAGGTGCGGGCGATCAAGATGACGCTCTACCGCACCGGCGACTCGTCACGGATCATCGACCACCTCATCGCGGCGGCGCGCAACGGCAAGCAGGTGGCCGTGGTGATGGAGATCAAGGCGCGCTTCGACGAAGAGGCGAACATCCGCTGGGCGCACCGGCTGGGGAGCGCGGGGATCCACGTGACGTACGGCGTGGTGGGTCTGAAGACGCACTGCAAGGTGCTGCTCGTGGTGCGGCAGGACTTCGACGGCCTGCGCCGCTACGCGCACATCGCCACGGGGAACTACCACGCGGCGAACGCCCGCCAGTACGGCGACCTGGGCCTGTTCACGTGCGACCGCGACATCGGCGCCGACCTCACGGAGCTGTTCAACTATCTCACGACGGGATTCAAGCCGCGCCGCCGCTACCGCAAGCTGCTCGTGGCGCCCAAGGGCATGCGCAAGGCGCTGCTGCGCATGATCGCGCGCGAGGTGAAGCTCCACCGCGAGGGGCGGGGCGGCCTGATCCAGTGGAAGCTCAACGCGCTCGAGGATCCCGGCATCACGCGGGCGCTCTATGAAGCGGCGGCCGAGGGTGTCCAGGTGGACCTGATCGTGCGCGACACGTGCCGCATCCGTCCCGGCCTCGAGGGTCTCTCCGAGACCGTCCGGGTGCGCAGCGTCGTGGGCCGCTTTCTGGAGCACGCGCGGGTGTACTTCTTCCGCAACGGCGGAGACGAGCGATGGTACATCGGGTCGGCCGACGTCATGCGCCGTAACCTGCAGTCGCGGGTCGAGGTCCTGGCGCCGGTCGAAGACCCGTCGCTCCGCGGACACCTGCGCACCCTGCTGGACGCGCAGCTCGACCCGGGTGCGTGTGCCTGGGAGATGAACCCCGACGGGAGCTACGTGCTGTCCGACGCCGGGCGCTGCCGGCCCTCACAGGATGCGCTCATCGCCTGGGCCGAAGCGGAGTACCGCGAGGCCACGCGCCTGAAGCGGCGCACGGTGAAGGGTGCGGTCGAGGTGGGGAATCTGGCCGAGGGGCCCGACCCCGCGCCCTGACGTCGGCCGCGGGGGCCACCCGGGCCGGAGACGGCTGTGTCACCCGGCCGCGGCTTCGGCGGCTCCGGCCGCGGCAGCCGACACCGGGGGCGCGCCGCGAACCGAGCCCGCCACGTTGTAGCGATATCCGATCCAGATCAGGATCAGCCCCACGAACTCCATCACGTACAGGACCTCGGTGTGTCCGAAGCGCGTGGCCATGCCCCCGATGCCGGGCAGCAGCGCACCCACGGCGATGAACACGTTGCCGATCACCCTGTGGCGCGCTTCGGGCTGGCCGCGAAAACGCCAGGCGCTCAGCGCCGCGCCGCCTACCAGGAAGATGAACGCGTAGGTGTTGATGAAGGGGCTGAACAGGCGCGCCTGCTGCCAGACCATCACCTTGCCGGTCAGCCGATGAGGCTCCACGAGCGCCGGATCGATCGGCGAGAGGAAGACCACGGTCGCCCCCGCCGCGACGGCCGCCACCAGGGCGACGGCGAACGCGTGCGCCCACCGTCGAGGGAGGAGCAGATACGCGGTGCCCTGCGCGAGCGGGGCGCCCCCGAGCAGGGCGCCTGCCACGTACCAGGAACGGAAGACGAACTCGTTCCACCCGAAGAGGGTGGTCCACGCCTCCGTGAAGGTGCCGACCCCGTAGAGCGCGATGCCGAGCGACCACCACAGCAGGTGGTAGCCGGAGCGCCTCTCACGCCAGCGCCGGAAGACGACGGGCGCGAAGGACAGCGCCACGACGGTCGTGAGGATCGGGATGAAGTGGATCGGCTCGCGCACGGCTCTCGGGCTCCCCTCGGACGGAGGTGTGCCCGGACCCCGCGCGACGCGGGGCCCGGGCGACGAAGGTCAGAACGAAATCTCGTAGTTGACCACGAAGTTCCGCTTGGGCTCGGGCCGGAAGAAGGCCGCGTTCGAGAACTCCGCGTACAGCTCGTTGGTCAGGTTCGTCACGGCGAAGGCGATGCGGTGCGTCATGCCGCTGTCGCTGCGGAACAGCGTGACGCCCGCGCGCGCGTCGTGCACCGTGAAGGACGGCAGCACGTCGCCGATGGGGTTGTCGACCAGGTCCACTTCCTTCTGATCCCCGTTGTGGCGCACGTCGTACTGCACCCAGAAGCGTCCGCTCGGATCGTCGTAGCGCACAC
>RFGQ01000412.1 GCA_003695865.1 Gemmatimonadota bacterium
ACTTCGATCCCTCGGAGCTCGCGGTCGAGGGATCGGACGAGATGAGTCTGGAGGACGCGGAGGCGGCGCTCGAGGCCGCCGAACACGAAGCGGCTGGCGCCGGGCCGGACGGCGGGACGGACGCTGCGGGTGCGCCCGCCGGGTCCCTCGGCGCGGCAGACGAGCCGCTCGCTGCGCCCGGCGAGGCCCCTGCGACCGAGCAGACCGAGGCGGGGTCCACGATGGGGGGCTTCGGCGACGACGCGGTCATGGGCGCCGACATCGAGGGCGCGGACGAACACGATCTCAGTGGGATGGAGCGGATCGAGGTCGAGGGCACGTCGTTGGCCGACGGGGGCGTGGACGTGGATGCGGGCATGATGGAGGGCGTCAACCAGGGGCCCGACTTCGGCGGCGATTTTCAGCTGGAGGGCGCCAATCCCTTCGCGAGCGAGCCGGAGCCGGTGGCGGGCGGGAGCCCCTTCGCCACGGGCGCGCTGGAGGGGGTTGGTGACGAAGCGGCACCGGAGGAGGCGCCGGCCGGTGCCTCGGGGGACGACATGGGGCTGGTCACGGGGCCCGACCTGGGCACGGGCAGCCCCTTCGCCGATCAGGACAATCCGTTCGCCTCGGCCGAACCGGCCGGGGGTGCGTTCGCCGAGGCCGTGCCCGACGACGACACCGCGCCGGTGCTGGACGTGCCGCTCGACGATGCTCCGGGGCCGGCCGCGGCTGCCGAGGAGACGGTCGA
Organism: Gemmatimonadota bacterium; assembly: GCA_003695865.1. GTDB lineage: Bacteria > Gemmatimonadota > Gemmatimonadetes > Longimicrobiales > Gaopeijiaceae > J028. Next base: position 731 of record RFGQ01000412.1, read on the forward strand.
GGTGGGCGAGGACGGGCTCAAGGTCCGGGCGGAGCGGAAGCTGTCGGGCCTGGAGAAGCTCGAGAAGAAGCGGCGCTGGCAGGCGCGCATGCAGATGCTCGTGCGGGTGGCGGCGGTGCTCGTGCTGCTCGGTGGGCTGGTCCTGGGCGCCGCCTGGATGGGCTTCATCGACATTCCGGGCATCACGCCGGTCGAGCGGCGCGTCGGCGTTCCCCCGACGGTGCAACTCGAGGGTCCCCAGCCCGTGACCGCGGTGCTCTCGCACGCGCTGGTCATCGACTCGTGGCGCACCTACGAGACTCCGCGCGACCTGGTGCCGGCGCTCGGTTCGCGGCTGCCCGAGATGCTCTTCTACGTCAGCGTGGTCGACGCGGGTGAGCGGGGCCGCCAGTTCGAGCTGCTCGCGGGTCCGGCCACCTCGGCGCTCGAGGCCGACGCGCTGCGTGGTCCGCTCGCCGAGGTGCTCGACCGCTACGATCCCGCTTCTTGGAGGGTCGTGGACGCGCCGCTGGCATTCTTCTTCGGCGAATACCCCGACCGCGAGGCGGCCGATGCGCGCGCGGCCCAGCTCGACGGGCTGGGCGTGCCCGCCTACGTGCTTCAGGTCGAGTACGAGGGCGCGCGCACCGCGTACCGCGTTTACGGCGGGGCCTTTTCCGACGAGTTCCAGGCGGCCGCGATGGCCGCGCTCATCGGAGAGGCGGGCCTCTCCGACATCCCGTTGATCGAACGCAGAGGGCATCGACCCGAATGAAGCTCAAGTCGCTGCGCGTCCAGGGGTTCAAGTCGTTCGCCGACGCCACCACCGTCGATTTCCACGAAGGCATCACCGCCATCGTGGGCCCGAACGGGTGCGGCAAGTCGAACATCAAGGACGCGATTCGTTGGGTGCTGGGCGAACAGCGCCCCACGGCCATCCGGGGCGCCCGCATGGACGAGGCGATCTTCCAGGGTTCGGTGAACCGTCGGCCGGTGAATCGCGGCTCGGTGTCGATGGTCGTGACCAACGAGGACGGCGCGCTGCCGGTGCCCTTCGAAGAGGTCGAAATCGGGCGCACCGTGTACCGCGACGGGGGCAGCGACTACAGCATCAACCGCTCCACGTGCCGCCTGCGCGATGTCCACGATCTGTGCCGTGACACGGGCCTGGGGGCCAACGCATACGCGGTCATCGAGAACCGCATGATCGACGCCATCCTTTCGGAGCGGGCCGACGAACGGCGGGCGCTGTTCGAAGAGGCCTCGGGGATCGGCAAGTACAAGGATCGCCGCAAGGCGGCGCTGCGCCGGCTGGAGCAGGCCGAGGCCGACCTGCAGCGGCTCGAAGACGTCATCGCCGAGGTCGAGACCAAGGTACGTTCGCTCGCGCGCCAGAAGGGGAAGGCGGAGCGGTACCGGACGCTGCGCGAGCGGCGCCTGTCCGTCGAAGTGGCGGTGGTGCGGGCCGACCTGGAACGGTACCGCGACCGGTTGGAGGCGCTGGACCGCGAGCTCACCGGCGACCGCCAGGACGGTGAGGGCATGGTGGCGGAGTTGCGGGCCGCCGAGGCGCGCTACGAAGGGCTGCGCCTCCAGCAGGTGGACGCCGAGCGCGCCCGCCAGGCCGCCGCCCAGCGACTCGAGGTCATCCGGGACCAGTTGGTGCGCTGGGAGCGCGACCTGGCCGTGGCGGCGGAGCGGGCCCAGGCGGCCGAAGAGCGGCTGGCACGGATCGCCGCCGAGCGTGAACAGGGGGCGCGGCGGCGAGAGGAGCTCGACGGCGAGTGGAACGAGGCGGCCGGGCAACTCGCCGAGCTCGAGGCCGAACTCGAGACGGCCAAGGGCGAGTTGGAGCGGGTGCGCGGGCAGAGCGCAGAGGTTCGCGCGCGCCTCGACGAGGCGCGGCGGGCGCTGGCCGAGGCCGAGACCGCCGAGCGCGAGCTGGTGCGCCGGGGGGCGCAACTCGAGGGAGACGCCGAGGCGGCCGAGAGCCAGGCCGCGGAGCTGGAGCGCCGCCTGGAGCGGCTGGCGCAGGAGCTCGAGAACACGTCGCACGAGCTCAGCGAGTTGCAGACGCAGGGCGACCTGTTCTCCGACCGCGTGAGCGAGTTCTCGCGCCAGGTCGAGGCGGCGCGCGCGGCGGTGGCGGCCCAGCAGGAAGTCGTTCACGAGGCGCGCCGCGCCCTCGAGGGCGCACGTGAAGAGGAGCTCGACGCTCAGCGGACGCTCCGCCGCGCAGAGGCCGAATTGAGCGCACTGGAGGCGCTCGAGCAGGCGCGCGAGGGGATCGAACCGGCCGTGAGCGCGGCGCTCGAGGCGCGTCCGAAGGACGCGCTGGGGACGCTGGCCGACTTCATCGAGGCGCCGGCGGAGTTGGCCGGTGTCGTCGAGGCCTACCTGGGGCCGCTGGCGCGGGGCGTCGTCACGCCCGATACGGCGGCGGCGCGCCGCTTGGCGGCCTGGTTCGAGGCGGAATGGGAGGGCGGCGGGGGCCTGATCCTGCTGCCGCTCGACCGGGCGCCCGAGCCCGAGCGGCGCGGTTCGCTCGGTGAAGTGGTGCGCGGGACGGGCCGGGGCGCGCCCTGGGTCGACGCCCTGCTCGCCGGCCTGGAGCTGACCGAGGACGGCCTGGACGCCGCCGACCCTTCGGCGGCGGTCCTGAGCCGGGCGGGCTTCGCGGTGGACGAGCGAGGGATCGTCCGGGTGGGCGACCCCAGCGGGGCGACCGGCGTGCTCGAGCGACGCGAACGCATGCGCGTGCTGGCGGGCGAAGTGGAGCAGGCCACGGCGGCGGTCGAGGCGGCCGCCGGGCGCCGTGAGGCCGCGCGAGCCGCCCTGCAGGAGGCCGAAGACGCGCTCGAGCAGGCGCGCGCTGCGCTGCGCGAGGCCGAGGACGGACTGCGTGAGAGCTCGGCCGAGGTGCAGGCGCAGGTCGACCGCAGCGCCCGCGCCGACCGCCACCGCGACGAGCTCGCGCGTCAGATCGAGGGCACGCGCGCGGCGCGTGAACGCGCGCTGGAGCGGGTGCGGACCGCGCGCGAAGACCGGGCGGACCTGCTCGGCCGCGAGGAGGAGTTCCATCGCGCCCGCGAGGAGGCCGGCAGGCGGCTCGAGTCGGTGCAGGAGCGGTGGGAGGCGGTGCGCGCCGAGGAGTCGCGGCTCGCGGTCGAGGCGGCCAGGCTGCAGGGTGAGGCCGACCGCGCCCGCGAGCGGATGTCGGCGCTCGACGCCGAGGTGCGGCGCCTGGGCGAGCGCGCGGCCGAGCTCGACGCCGAGGAACGGGCGCTGGCCGAGGCGCTCGCGGTGGCGCGGGCCCTGCAGGAAGAGGGCGCCGCCGAGACCGAGACGCTCTTCGCTCAGCGGGACGAGGCCGAGTCGGACCTGCGTGAGCGCGACGTCCGTCTGCAGGCCGTGCTCGAGGAGTTGGCCGCGGCCGAGAAGGCGCTGCGCGAGTTGCGGCAGGCCGAGCGCGAGGCGGTCGACCGCCGGCATCGGCTGGAACTCGAGCGTCAGGAGATCACCGGCAAGGTCGGCATGATCCAGGAGCGGCTCGAGGGCGAATGGGGCCGGCCGCTCGAGGTGCTGCTCCACGAGGCCGAGCCGGTCGAGGGCGATCCCGAGGTCCTGCGCGAGGAGCTGGCCGACATCGTGACGCAGCTCGAGCGCATCGGCCTCGTCAACATGCTCGCCGTCGAGGAGCACGCCGAAGAAAGCGCCCGCCTCCAGTTCCTCAAGGAGCAGCGCGAAGACCTGCTGCAGGCGCGCAACGATCTGCGCACGGCCATTCGCGAGATCAACGAGACGGCCATCACGCTCTTCGAAGAGACGTTCCAGGCGATCCGCGAGAACTTCCGTAACACGTTCGTACGCCTCTTCGAAGGCGGCGAGGCGGACCTCTGGCTGGCCGATCCCGAGGATCCGCTCGAGAGCCCGATCGAGATCCACGCCTCGCCCAGGGGCAAGAAGACGCAGCGCATCGACCTGCTCTCGGGTGGTGAGCGGGCGCTCACGGCGCTATCCCTGCTTTTCGGGATCTACCTGGTCAAACCGAGTCCCTTCTGCGTGCTCGACGAGGTGGACGCTCCGTTGGACGAGAGCAACATCGGACGCTTCATCCGGCTGCTGCAGGAGTTCAAGGAGCAGACGCAGTTCGTGGTGATCACGCACAATCCGCGGACCATGGAGGCCGCCGACTGGATCTACGGCGTGACCATGGAGGAGCCCGGCGTCAGCAAGATCGTGGGCGTACAGCTTCGCGATGCCGTGAAGGCGTCGGGATCGGCGGCCTAGCCGGGGGCCGCGGCCGCGGGCCCGGCCTCCCGGCCGCGGGGGCGTTGCGGCGGCGACGGTACCGGAGAGGATCATGAGTGCGGTGCGCCTGACGATCCTGGGGGCGGGCACGCTCCTGCCCGACCGAGTGCGCCATTCGGCGGCGCACCATGTGGCCGCCGGGAAGGTGTCGCTGCTCCTCGACTGCGGTGCGGGCACGCTGCACGCTCTCGACGGCACGTTCGGGCCCCGTTTGGACTCCCTGACCCACGTCGCGATCACACACTTCCACACCGATCACTGGGGCGATCTGGAGTCGCTGTTCTTCGCCTGGCGCCACAGTCCAGGGGGAGGGCGCAGCGCTCCGCTCACGCTGCTGGGCCCCGAGGGGCTACGGGAGCGGCTCGAGGCCCTGGCGGCCGCGCACGGCGACTTCGTGCTGGATCCGGGCTTCCCGCTCGACGTGGTCGAGCTGGCCCACGGCGCGCGCTGGGCCGAAGGGTCGCTCACGCTCTCGGCGCACCGCACCGAGCACACCCCCGAGTCGCTCGCCTTCCGCGTCGAGGTGGATGGCGTATCGGTGGGCTACACGGGCGACACGGGCCCGTGCGAGGGCCTCGGAGCGTTCTTTGCACGCGTGGAGGCGCTCGTTTCGGAGTGCGCCGTGCCCGATCCGCCCCCGGTCGACAACCACCTCTCTCCGGCCGGGGTCGCGGCGCTCGCCGGAGAGGCGCGACCGCGCGTGCTCGTCACCACCCACGCCTTCCCCGCGCTCCCGGCCGACGAGGTTCCCGCATTGGTGCGTGAGGCGGGATACACCGGAGACGTACTCGCCGGAGTCGACGGGCTCGCCCTGGAGCTGGAGCCGGGTGCGTGGCGGCCCGCTCCGGTGGATTGATCTGCCTGTCGGCGCTAGACTTAGCTCCGTTTCCACACCTCCATCGGGCGAGGGCTGAAGCATGCTCGTGGTGATGAACCACAACGCGGGCAACGAGGACATCGATCGGGTCGTCGAGACGATCCGGGAGATGGGCTACGAGGCCCGGCCGATCCCCGGCCGGCAGCGCACCAGTGTGGGCCTGATCGGCAATGACGGGCGGGTGGACGCGGGGCGCCTGGAGGGGCTTCCCGGCGTGCGCGAAGTGATCCCGGTCACGAAGCCCTACAAGCAGGTATCACGCGAGTGGAAGGAAGACGACACCGTCGTCACGCTCCCCAACGGCACCGCGATCGGCGGGCCGGAGGTGGCGCTCTTCGCGGGCCCGTGCGCCGTGGAGAGCGAGGAGCAGATTCTGGGGATCGCGAGGCGTCTGCGTGACGCCGGTGCAACGGTGCTCCGCGGCGGCGCGTTCAAACCGCGCACCTCGCCCTACTCGTTCCAGGGGCTGGGGCTCGAGGGCCTGAAGCTGCTGGCGCGGGCGAGGGAAGAGACCGGGCTCGCCGTCATCACCGAGGCCATCGACCCCGAAGGCGTGGATCTGGTCGCCGAGTACGCCGACGTGATCCAGATCGGCGCGCGCAACATGCAGAACTATCCGCTGCTGCGGCGCGCCGGGCGCGTCGGTAAGCCGGTACTGCTCAAGCGCGGAATGTCGGCGACGATCAACGAACTGCTGCTGGCCGCCGAGTATCTGCTCGCCGAGGGGAACGACCAGGTGATCCTGTGCGAGCGGGGGGTGCGGAGCTTCGATACGCACACCCGCAACCTGCTCGACCTGACGGCCATTCCGGTGGTGAAGTCGCTGTCGCACCTGCCGATCATCGCCGATCCCAGCCACGGGACCGGCGTGCGGGCCAAGGTCATCCCGATGGCGCGGGCCGCCGTGGCCGCGGGGGCCGACGGGCTCATCGTGGAAGTGCACCCCGACCCCACGCGCGCCCTGTCGGATGGCGCTCAGTCGCTCTATCCCGAGCAATTCGAGGAGCTCGTGGGACAGATCGAGGTGATCGCGCGCGCCATCGGACGCTCGCTGGTCCCTGCGCTGCACGCCGCCGGCTCGCGCGGCTGAGGTCGGCCTACACGGGCGGGTCGGCAGCCCGCCGACCGGGTCCGCCGGGCTCCCGGTCCGGGTGGACCGGGAGAGGAGCGTAGCCGGGATCGGTGCCGGTCGAGGCGGGCGCCCCCAGGGGCGCGTCGGCCCATGTCACCGCCCCGCCCGAGGGGCGAGCGTGACCCATGACCACGTTCCTTCGCGGGCGCGCGTTCGAGACGGCTGCCGCCCGTTTTCTCGAGTCCAAGGGCTGGACCGTGCTCGCGCGCAACGTGCGGGTGGGTCCGGTGGAGATCGATCTCGTCGTGGTGCGGGACGGTGTGCTCGCGTTCGTCGAGGTGAAGGGCCGGGGAAGGGGGGCGCCGGCGCACCCGCTGGCCTGGCTCACGCGGCGTAAGCGGGCGCGGGTCGTGCGGGCCGCTCGAGGGTGGCTGCAGCGCACGGGCGGCACCTGGCGCGGGGTGCGCTTCGACGCCGTGTCCGTTCGTGAAGGAGCCCCGGGGAGGCTGATCATCGAGCACGTGGAGGACGCCTGGCGGGCCGACGACTGAGGGGTGCGCGGCGGGCGGAGAGTGAGTGTGCGGCGGCGCGGCGAACCTCGCGGCGGAGGGCTGGTCCTCGCGTTGACGCCCCGATGGGGTTCACCTAGGTTTCGCGGTGCCCCAGGTCCGCAGATCGGGAGCCCGCGAACCCCGTCAGGACCTCGCCGGTAGCAGCGGTAAGTGTGGTAACCGTTGCTGCGGGTAGCCTGGGGCACTTTTCCTTTTCCGGGCCAGGTCCTCGTGTCCCACACCGCTCTCGCTCGCAAGTACCGCCCGCGGTCGTTCGCCGACGTCGCCACGCAGGAGCATGTGTCCGAGACGCTCCGGCGCGCGGTGGCGAGCGGTCGCGTGGGGCACGCCTACCTCTTCTGCGGGCCGCGGGGCGTGGGCAAGACGACGCTGGCGCGGGTGCTCGCCATGGCCCTGAACTGTCCGGAGCGGGGCGACGACGGGGAGCCCTGCGGCTCGTGCGACACCTGTGAGCGCATCTGGGGTGGGCAGACGGCGCTCGACGTCGTCGAGATCGATGCCGCCTCGAACCGCGGCGTCGACGACGCGCGCGACCTGCGGGAGCGGGCCATGTACGCGCCCTCCGAGGAGGGCCGCTACAAGGTCTACATCGTCGACGAGGCGCACATGCTCACCCGCGAGGCGTGGAACGCGCTCCTCAAGATCCTCGAGGAACCCCCGCCCCGCGTGCTGTTCGTGTTCGCCACGACCGAACCGCAGAAGATCCAGCAGTCGGCCGCGCCCATCCTGTCGCGCTGCCAGCGGTTCGACTTCCGGCGCATCGGGGTTTCCGACATCGTCGACCGGCTGGCGCACGTGCTGACGCAGGAGTCGCTCGAGGCGCCCCCGGAGGCACTGCGCCTGTTGGCCCGGCGCGCAGACGGGGGCATGCGCGACGCCCTCTCTCTGCTCGATCAGGTGCTCGCGCTCACCGGGGGCGAGATCACGGCCGAGTCGGTGCGCAGCGTCCTCGGGCTCGTCGAAGAGGAGCGCTACCTCGCGCTCTTCGACATCCTGCGCGAGAACCGGCACGGCGAGGTGTTCCGCTTCGTCGAGTCGCTGCTCGACGAGGGGTACGATCTGGTCGAGTTCTACCACGGCCTGGTCGACGCACTGCGCACGGCGCTGCGGGGTGCGCTGGACGGTGATCTGCCCGACCTGCGGGCCGACCTGCGCGACGCCTGGCTGGAACGGGTGCGGGGGGTCCTGCCCGCGGACCTGGTGCGCATGCTGGCGCTCGCATCGGAGCTGGAGAGCAGCGGGAGCCTGAGGCGCTCGAGCAACCCCCAGATGCTGCTCGAAATGCTTCTGCTGCGGCTGGCGTATCTGGACCGGACCGTCTCGCTCGAGGCCCTGTTGGGTGGGTTGGGTGGCGCCCCGCCCCCCGACGGAT
>RFGQ01000413.1 GCA_003695865.1 Gemmatimonadota bacterium
CCCTCGGCGACGGCCGTGGTCTCGAAGCGGGGCGTGTCACCGCCCTGGAAGGCGGCGATGGGGGCCGGGGCGGCCCACGCCGCAGCGCCCAGGCCGAGTGCGGCGAGCAGCGCGGTACGGATCACGATTCAGCCCTCCGGGTCGTTCGGTGCCGCGGGCGCGTTCACGTCTCTGCGCACCGCCAGCCACGCGGCGACGAAGACGGCCACGCCCGCCGCCATGAGCCCGGCCCCCACGTGCTGCCAGCGCACGAACGAGTCGGCGTACCGGATGGCGGCCCACAGGTCGTCTCCTGACTGCCGCTCGAAGGCGGGCACGCTGCGGAAGCCGAGCCAGGCGCGGGCGAAGACGCCACCGCCGGCGAGGAACAGGACGAGCCCGATCAGGTCGAGCACACGGCCGATGCGTGGGACGGGATTCATCCACAACACATAAGGCCCGCACCGGGCCGGGGCCAGGGGAGGGGCGAGGTGCTATCTTGCGGAGCGATTCCCCGCCCGAGCGCCACCCGAGCCCAGTTCGGAGTCTCTCCTATCGACGCCCAGACCCCTCACGACGTCCTGCGCGGCACCTTCGGTTACCACGACTTCCGGCCCGGCCAGCTCGAGGTGATCGAGGCGGTGCTGGCCGGGCGCGACTGCATCGCCGTCATGCCCACCGGCGCCGGAAAGTCGCTCACCTTCCAGGTGCCGGCCCGCCTGCTGCCGGGCACGGTGCTCGTCGTCTCGCCGCTGATCTCGCTCATGAAGGACCAGGTGGACGCACTGCAGGCGTGGGGGTTCCGGGCGGCCGAGATCAACTCCTCGCTGGATCCCGAGGAACGGGAACGCCGCCTGCGGGCGCTGCGGGCGGGCGAGTACGAGCTCGTCTATCTGGCGCCCGAAGGTCTCGACGGACGACTGCGCCGCGAGGCTCCCTCGTGGCCCCTCTCGCTCCTGGTCGTCGACGAGGCCCACTGCATCAGCCAGTGGGGGCACGACTTCCGCCCTTCGTACCGGCGGCTGGCGCGACTGCGCGAGGCGTTGCCCGAGGTACCGGTGCTCGCGCTCACGGCGACGGCCACGAACGACGTCGCCCGCGACATCCTCCGCCAGCTCGACATGCGCAGCCCCGCAGGCTACAAGGGTTCGTTCTTCCGCCGCAACCTGCGCATCTACTGCCGCAAGAAGGGGAGCGGGCCCACGCGACAGGAGATCCTGGCCCTGATCCGGGCTCGCTCCGGGCAGTCGGGCATCGTCTACTGCCTCTCGCGCCGCGCCGTGGAGCAGACCACGGCCTTTCTCGAGCGCGAGGGGGTGCGTGCGGCGCCCTACCACGCGGGGCTCGACGCCGCCCAGCGTCAGCGTAACCAGGACGCGTTCGCGCGGGACGACGTGGACGTGATCGTCGCGACGGTGGCCTTCGGGATGGGCATCGACAAGTCGAACGTGCGCTTCGTCATCCACCGCGACATGCCCCGCGACATCGAGTCGTGGTATCAGGAGATGGGCCGCGCGGGGCGGGACGGCGAGCCGAGCGACTGCTTCCTGTTCTACTCGTGGGCCGACGTGAAGCAGCACGAGCGGTTCCTCGACGACATCGACGATCCCGACCTCTACCACGCCAAGCTGCAGGCGACGCGGGCCCTCTATCGGCTGGCCGAGGCCGGCGGCTGCCGCCACCGCGCGATCCTGCGTCACTTCGCCGAAGAGATCGGCGATTGCGGCGACGCCTGCGACGCGTGCACCGGGGTGAGCGCCGAGTCGCTCGCGGCCGAGGCGATGGTGGCGGCGGGGGCGGGCCGAAGCCGCGGGCGCCGCACGCCGCGGGGGACGGCTGCCGGGGCCGGGAGCGGGCTCGAAGCGGTTCTGGCCGACGAGCCGGCCGATCCCGGCGAGGCGGCCCTGTTCGAGCGCCTGCGCCAGGTGCGGCGGGCGCTGGCTGACCGGCAGGGGGTGCCCGCCTATATCGTCTTCAACGACGCGACGCTGCGGGCCATGGCGCGCGCCCGCCCGCGCACCCCGGTCGACCTGTTGGCCGTGCCGGGCGTGGGACCGGCGAAGCTCGAGCGCTACGGCGAGGCCTTTCTCGAAGCGCTCGCCGATTGAGTGGGGTGTCGGGGCATGGTGCGGCGTGGCGGCGCATCATCGCATCTTGACAGCCCTCCGGGAACCCGCGTACCCCATGGTGGGCTTCGCACCATCAGAAGCACCGCACCCTGGACCCGGTCGGCCCCCTGGCCGGCCCCCGACGCACGGACGACCGCACCGATGACGCCCCCATCGCAGGCCCTTCCCGTCGTGGGCGAAGCCGCGCCCACGCGCGACGACTGGCTCTTCACCCCCGAAGGCGAGCGCCGCGGCTACATCCGCGCCGAGCGCCTGAAGGAGGTCTGGTTCCATACGGGGACGATCTGCAATCTGGCCTGCCCGTTCTGCCTCGAGGGCTCGGGGCCCGGCGACGACCGCCTGGGCCAGGTGACGCTCGAAGACGTGGTCCCCTTCGTCGACGAGGCCGTGGGACTGGGGGTGCGCCAGTTCTCGTTCACCGGCGGAGAGCCG
>RFGQ01000414.1 GCA_003695865.1 Gemmatimonadota bacterium
CGCGCCGCCCGCGAAAGCCTGCGCTGGGGTTCGAAGCTCGAGTGAGCGGGCCTCGCCTCAGGCGGCGCCGGCCCGGCGCAGCAGTGCCGACACCCAGACCCCGTCCACGTCGTCGGCCACCGGCACGAGTCCGGCGCCGGCGAGTTCGTGGGCGAAGGCCGGCCACTCCTCGCGGAGGATGCCGCTCAGGATGAGCCACCCCCCGGGGCGCAGCGCGCCGACGAACCCCGGCACGAGGGTACGCAGCACCGCGGTCTCGATGTTGGCGACGACGCCGTCGAAGGGCCCCAGCGGCGGCACGTCGGGCGCACTCAGGCGACCCGTCTCCACCCGCACCCGGTCCGCAACCCCGTTGCGCTCCACGTTTTCGCGTGCCGTGGGCACCGCGTCCGCGTCCGCCTCGATCCCCAGTACCTCACGCGCCCCCAGAAGCGCGGCGGCGATGCCCAGGATGCCCGAGCCGCATCCAGCGTCGAGGACGCGCTCGCCGCCCTCGACCACCTGCTGGAGCAGGCGCAGACATCCCCGCGTGGTGCCGTGCTCGGCGGTGCCGAACGCCATCCCCGGGTCGATGACGACGGTATGTACGTCCTCACGCTCGGTCACCTCGCACCACGAGGGCGTGACCAGCAGTCGCTCACCCACCCGCCGCGGGCCGAGGCCTTCCTTCCAGCGAGCCGTCCAGTCCTCGTGGGGCACCCACGTGCACGTGACCGGCAGGTCGGGCTCGCCCACCCGGCCTCGCAGGCTCTCGGTCACCGCGGCCGCGAGGGCGGCCTCGTCCGCACTGCCGGGCGACGGACGCAGATAGGTCGCCAGGCCGGCCGGCCGCTCCTCGACCGCCGACCCACCCAGTTCGAGCAGCGCCTCGGCAACACGCTCGCGCACGAGCGGATCGCGGGACTCGACGGTCACCACCAGCCAGCGGTCGGGGGTGCCTCCCTCCGGCGCGGCCGAGGCCGACGGCGTTGTCAGCGGAACGCCTCCTTCACCCGCTCCCAGAAGCTCGGGCGGGCGCGCTCGAGCGTCTCGGGTGCCGGATCCTCGACCGCGCGCAGCGCCTCGAGCGCCTGGCGCTGCTGAGGCGAGAGGTCGGTCGGCGTCCACACATGCACCTGCACGAGCAGATCGCCGCGTACCCGCCCGTTCAACTCGGGCAGCCCCCCACCCCGAACGCGCAGTACGTCGCCGCTCTGCACACCGGCGGGGATCTCGAGACGGTGCGGCCCGTCCACCCCGGGCACCTCGACCTCGTCGCCCAGCGCGGCCTGCGTGAAGGTGATCGGCAGCAGCGTGCGCAGGTGCGGCCCCTCGCGCTGGAAGCGGGGATCCTCCTGCACGTCGAGCAGCACCGTCACGTCGCCGCGGGGTCCTCCGCGCGGGCCGGCGTTCCCCTCGCCCCGCAGCGTGATGAAGTTCTCCGACGTGACGCCGGGCGGGACCTCGACCGTGATCTCGCGCTGGACCTTCTGGCGCCCGTCGCCGTGACAGGCGGGACACGGCTCGGCGATCACCCGGCCTTCGCCCCGGCACGTACGGCACGGCGCCACACTCACGAACTGGTGGAACGCCGAACGCTGGACGACCCGCTCCTCGCCGCTGCCGCCGCACGTCGGGCAGGGTTCGGGCGGAGTGTCTCCGCGGGCTCCGCTGCCCTCGCAGGCCTCGCAGGTGTCGAGCAGCGTCACGCGAATGCGCTTCGTGACGCCCGTCGCGACCTCGGCGAGCGTGAGCGGCAGCCGCACACGCACCGTCTGGCCCCGGCGGCTCTGACCGCCACCCCCTCGGCGCCGGCCGCCGAAGAGCTCTTCGAAGCCGCCGAAGCCCCCCATGCCGCCGAAGTCCCGCATGAAGACTTCGATGGCGTCGGCGAAGTCGAAGCCTCCGGGGCCGCCGGTGCCGCTCTTCAGCCCCTGTTCGCCGTAGCGGTCGTAGACCGCCCGCCGTTCGGGATCGCGCAGGACCTCGTACGCCTCGGTGATCTCCTTGAAGCGCTCCTCCGCCTCTTTCGAGCCGCTGTTGCGGTCGGGGTGGTACTCGAGCGCCTTTTTTCTGTACGCCTTCTTGATCTCCTCGGCCGTCGCGTCGCGCGCCACGCCGAGAAGCTGATAGTAGTCCGCCATGATTCCTCAGAACGCCCGCGGGCCGCGGGTCGGGCTCGGCGTCGGGAAGCCGCGCTTGGGCATCACGACGCCAGAATGCTGTTCACGAGCCGGGTCGTGTGATCGACGATCGAGATCACCTTCTCGTAGGGCATGCGCGTGGGTCCGATCACACCGATCACGCCCTTGAGGTTCCCGACGTGGTACTCGGCCGTGACGAGCGTGAACTCCGAGAGCTCCTCCTCGGCGTGCTCGCCCCCGATGGTGACCGCGAGCCCCGCCGGATGGTCCCGCCGCAGCAGCGCGCTGGCGAGCAGGTCACGCCGCTCGGTGAGCGCGATGAGGTCGATCAGCCGCCCGCCCTCCGTGAACTCGGGCTGCGCGGCCAGGACGCTCGTCTGCCCCAGGTGAACCTCACCCTCGCCGGCCGCCTCCGGCTGCGCGGCGAGGTCGGCACTCGCCTGCATGAAGATGTTCAGCAGCTCCTCTGCGGCTCCGTCGGCGTGCAGGTCCCTCAGTCGCTCGGGCAGCGTGGCGGCGATCTCGCGCAGCGTGCGCCCGGCCAACCGTTCGTTGAGTACGCCCGTGACGGTGACGAGCACGTCGGCCGGCACCTCGCCGGGAAGGTCGACGTAGACGGTGCGGACCAGTCCGCTGCGCACCGTCGCGACGAGGAGCACCTTGTCGGTCGCGAGCTGCACCAGGTCGAGGCGCTCGAGCACCGCGTCGGCGAGCCTCGGAGCGACGGCCACACCCAACTCCTGCGTGAGCAGGCCCAGGGCGCGCGTGGCCCTGCGCACCAGGCGTTCGATGGCCGACGACCCGTGTGCGTCGAGTTCGCGCCGCAGTTGGGCCCGCTCCTCGTCGGTGAGCTCGGCCGGCCGCACGAGTCGGTCCACGAAGTAGCGGTAGGCCCGATCGGTGGGGACGCGCCCGGCGGAGGTGTGCGGGTGGTAGAGGAAGCCCTTGTCTTCCAGGTCGCTCATCGTGTTACGGACCGTGGCGGGCGACACCCCCAGGGCGAAACGGCGCACGATCGTTCGGCTCCCGGCCGGCTCGGCCGAGTCGACGTAGGTGCGCACCACGGCGTCCAGAACGCGCCGCTCGCGTTCCGTCAGCTCGTCCTCGACCGGTGTGGTGCTCCGCGTCTCGTCCATAACCGGTAAAGTTACCCCTCCCCGAAGGCGCCCTCCAGATCCAGCGTCAGCCGGTCCATGACCAGCCAGCCTTCGGGCGTGAGCCGCACGCGCGTCCCGTCCGCGCGCGCGAGCCCCTGCCCACACCACCGTCGGGCGAGTTCGGCGGCCGCGGGCGGCAGCCCATCGGCCGCGATCCCGTCCGACGTGCGCAGGGCGAGCCACAGTCGTTCGAGTCTCTGCGCGGCTCCCTCCACGCGCTCGCGACCGTCTTCGGGGCGGCGCCCCTCGGCGAGCGCGGCCTCGTAGGCCGCCCAGTCGCGCACGTTCCAGCGGCGTGTCGGGGGTGCGTACGAGTGTGCGCCGCTCCCCAGCCCCAGGTACGGGCGCCCCGACCAGTAGACGGCGTTGTGCCGCGAGCGGTGCCCCGGCCGCGCGAAGTTCGAGACCTCGTAGTGTTCGTACCCGGCGGCGCTCAGCACGGTCGCGGCGCGCAGGTACTCTTCGCGGTAACGCCCCTCGGGGGCGGGGCGGGCGCGTCCCTCGAGCACCTGGCGGTGCAGCGGGGTGCCCTCCTCGACCGTGAGGCCGTAGAGCGACACGTGCGGCACGTCGAGCGCGAGCACGGCCTCGAGATCGGCCTCCCAGTCCCTCTCCACGTGGCGGGGTAGTGCGAAGATCAGGTCGACGCTCAGGTTGGTGATGCCCGCCTCGCGCGCGGCGTCGACGGCCCGCCGAGGGCCGTCGGGCCCATGCAGCCGGCCCATCCAGCGCAGCGCCGCGGCCGAGAAGGACTGCGCGCCCAGGCTGATGCGGTTCACACCGGCCGCCGCCCATCCCGCCGCCACCTCCCGGGTCAGGCTCTCGGGGTTCGCCTCGGCCGTCCATTCGATCGCCGGATCGTCCACGCGGCCGGTACCCAGCAGCTCGGCCAGCCCCGCCATGGCGTCCGCGCCGAGCAGCGACGGCGTGCCGCCGCCCACGTACAGGGTGTCGAGTCGCTCGGCCGGCCCCTCGCCGGCCCGCTCGAGCAGCGCGAGCTCGGCCGCCACGGCCCGCAGCCAGGGGCGGGCGTCGGGCGCCCGCTCGACGGTGACCGCGAAGTCGCAGTACACACAGCGGCGCGCGCAGAAGGGCGCGTGCACGTAGACCGAGCGTGCCGCCTCGGCACTCACGACGCCCGCCTGAAGCGCTGGCCCGCTTCGCGCACCGCGAAGCCTTCGGCCTCGAGCCGCCCAAGGTGGACGAGCGCCTGCGCGGCGGGCAGCCCGGCCGCGCGCGCCAGCGCGTCGACCGCGAGGGGCCGCTC
>RFGQ01000415.1 GCA_003695865.1 Gemmatimonadota bacterium
GCCTCGGGGCCGTGCGCGCCCTTTTCGTCCCTCCGGCTGCCGTTATCTTTCGTTGTGGAGGCGGGGAGCCGAGGTTTCCCGCCGTTTTTGTTAGGGGCGAAAGTGGCGGAACTGGTAGACGCGCAGGACTTAGGATCCTGTGGCCCCTGGCCGTGGGGGTTCGAGTCCCCCCTTTCGCACTCAGTTTTTCGGACGAGCGGCCGATTCTCGAAGGTGGACGAAATACATGAGCATTGACGTGTCGCGGCTCCAGATCGCCGTCGAAGAGGGCGAGGGCTGGCGCCGCACGCTGCAGGTAACCGTTCCCGCGGACGAAGTGAAGCGGGAACGCGAGCGCCTGGCGAAGCGCCTGGCGAAGCGATTGAAGCTCCCCGGGTTCCGCAAGGGCAGGATTCCCGCGGGGGTGCTGGAAAAGCGGTACGGTCCCGTGCTGGACCGCGAAACGCTCGACACGCTGATCGGGGAGGCCTACCGGGGGGCCCTGCAACAGCGGGAGCTGCGTCCGATCTCGGAGGGCGAAGTGCAGGACGTGCGCTTCGAGCCGGAGCAGGACCTGATGTTCTCGATCTCGTTCGACGTGCAGCCCGAGATCGAGCTCGGCAGACTGGGAGGGTTCACCGTCGAACGCCCCGCGGTCGAGGTCGGCGACGAAGAGGTGGAGCGTGTGCTGGAGCGCCTCCGCCAGCAGCAGGGAACGTGGACGACGGCGGAAGGAGGCCCGCCCGAAGACGGAGATGTCGTCGATGTGGAGGTGACCCGCCTGGACGACGGGGACGACGCCGAGCCCAAGCCCTACCAGCTCATGCTGGGGCAGGGTGACGCGCTCCCCGACGTGGAGGCCGCCATCCGCACGCTCGAACCGGGGGGCAGCGGCGAGTTCGTCGTGCGCTTCCCCGAGGACTTCCCCGACGAGGCGCGCAGGGGCGAGGAACAGCACCTGCGCATCACCCTCAAGGAGCGGCGTGTCCTCGAACTACCGGAGCTCGACGACGCCTTCGCCCAGGCGGTGGGCGACTTCGAGAACCTCGAGGCACTGCGTGCCCGGGTACGTGAGGATCTGGAGAAGGAGGCGAACGAACAGGCCGACCAGGCCGCGCGGACGCAGCTGCTCGACGCCGTGATCGAGGCGAACCCGTTCACGGTGCCTCGGTCGATGGTCAAGGCGTACATCGATTCGATCCTCGGGAACCCCGACGGTGTACAACCCGAGCAACTCGCCGAAGCGTACGAGCGGCTGTGGCCCGAAGCGGAGCGCGCCGTGAAGCGGATCCTGGTGATCGAGCGGGTCGCCGATCAGCAGGGCCTGCGGGCGACGGAAGAGGATCTCGACCGTCGCATCGAAGAGATCGCGGAGCGGGCGGGCGAGGAGCCGGGGCGTGTGTACGCCAACCTGCAGAAGGCCAACCGGCTCGAGGCGCTCGAGCGGGACATCACGGAACGGAGGGTCTTCGAGTTTCTCGAAGGCCAGAGCGAGATCAGGCAGGGGACTTGAGGCCGGGGCGGCGCGGCGGGCTTCCGCGGCGCCGAGCCGGGCCTCCGGAGAACAGGAAGCGACCGGGACGATGCCCATCTACCCACCGTACGTCATCGAGCGGACCAGCCGCGGCGAACGCAGCTACGACATCTTCAGCCGGCTCCTCATGGACCGCATCGTGTTCCTGGGGAGCGGCATCGACGACAACGTCGCCAACATCATCGTGGCGCAGCTCCTCTTCCTCGACGCAGAGGATCCCGGCCGCGACATCTATATGTACATCAACTCGCCGGGCGGCTCGGTATACGCGGGCCTGGCGATCTACGACACGATGCAGCACCTGCGTGCTCCGGTGTCGACGTATGTGGTCGGGCTCGCCGCCTCGATGGGCGCGGTGCTCGCGACGGCCGGGGCGAAGGGAAAGCGTCATGCGCTGCCCAACGCGCGCATCATGATCCACCAGCCCTCGGGCGGCTCGCAGGGCACCGCCGCCGACATCGAGATCGCCGCCAAGGAGATTCTCTACACCCGGCAGCGGCTCAACGAGATCCTCGCGCTCCACACCGGTCAGCCGATCGAGCGCATCGAGGAGGACATCGATCGCGACCGGTTCATGAGCCCGCAGGAGGCGGTGGAGTACGGACTCATCGACAAGGTCCTGGAGGGGCCGTCGACGAACGGGCGGCAGCACGAACCGGCCGAGAAGCCGGGCGTCGACGCCGAAGACGCATCGTGACCGCCCCTCGGCGGCGAATGTGAGCGAGGCCGAACATGAGCAGTGACAAGCACCTGCGTTGCAGCTTCTGTGGAAAGTCCAAGGAGAGCGTCAAGAAGTTCATCTCCGGACCGTCCGTCTACATCTGCAACGAGTGCATCGCCCTCTGTAACGAGATCCTCGCCGAGGAAGAGGAGCGCGACAGCCAGGAGCCGGTCGTCGCGAGTCCGACGCCGCAGGAGATCAAGGCGATCCTCGACGAGTACGTGATCGGCCAGGAAGAGGCGAAGCGGTCGCTCGCCGTGGCGGTCTACAACCACTACAAGCGGGTGAACCACCAGGGCGTCCTCGACGAGGTCGAGATCGACAAGGCCAACATCCTGCTCATCGGTCCGACCGGGGTCGGCAAGACCCTGCTCGCCCAGACCCTCGCCCGCATCCTGCAGGTGCCCTTCACGATCGCGGACGCGACCACGCTCACCGAGGCGGGCTACGTCGGCGAAGACGTCGAGAACATTCTGGTTCGCCTGCTTCAGGCGGCCGACTACAACGTGGCCGAGTGCGAGCGGGGCATCGTCTACATCGACGAGATGGACAAGATCGCCCGCAAGTCGGAGAACCCGTCGATCACGCGGGACGTCTCGGGCGAGGGAGTGCAGCAGGCGCTGCTCAAGATCCTGGAAGGTACGGTCGCCAGCGTGCCGCCGCAGGGCGGGCGCAAGCACCCCCAGCAGGAATACATCCAGATCGATACCCGCAACATCCTGTTCATCTGCGGCGGCGCCTTCGACGGGCTCGAGAAGATCATCGAGCAGCGGCTCGGCAAGCGGCAGATCGGCTTCGGCGACGATGAGGCCAGGGACGACGTGGACCGCGCGGCGATTCGCGACGACCTCTTCGCCCACGTCGAACCCGAAGACTTGCAGCGCTTCGGGATCATTCCCGAGCTGGTGGGCCGTCTGCCGGTCGCGGTGCACCTCACCGAGCTCGACGAAGACGCGCTCGTGCGCATCCTCACCGAGCCGCGCAACGCCCTCGTGAAGCAGTACACGAAGATGTTCGAGCTCGAGGGCATCGGCCTCACGTTCGATCGCGAGGCGCTGCGCGCCATCGCCCGCAAGACCCTCGACCGTGGGACGGGCGCGCGCGGACTGCGCTCCGTGATCGAAGAAGTGATGCGCGACGTGATGTTCGAGCTGCCCTCGCGCTCCGACGTGCGCGAGGTGGTGGTCACGGCCGAGTCGGTCGAGAAGGGCGTGCCGCCGCTGCTCGTGCACCATCAGGAGACCCCGCAGGCCCGCGAGGCCTGACCTCGGCGGCCGGCGCCGCCTCACAACAACCCGGCCCGCGCGCAAGGCGCGGCGGCCCGCCTGAGGCCGCCGCGCCTTCGCGCTTCAGCGGATCGTATCGTGACGGTCCACGCGGCTCTGGATCGAGTCGGCGGCGCGGAGGGCCCTGCCCACGGCGGACGCGCCGGGGATCGGCATCTCGGCCACGATGCTGTCGCGCTGTCTGCGGGTGAGCGTGTCGGCCCGGGTGGCGCCCTCGCTCCCCGAGCGGGCCTCGCAGGCCGCAAGCCCGACCAGCACCGCAAGGCTCAGAGCCGTCTTGGTCGACCACCTCATGCGTTCTCTCCCCGGTGGGCGAGGCCGCCCGCGCGCTCGGCGAGCAGCTCCCGCGTGGACTCGATGTCGCGCTGTACGGCCTCGACGTCGCGGCCCTGCAGCAGGGCGATCTCGTCGACGTCCCAGCCTTCGAGCGCGTGCAGAAGGTACGCCCTGCGCTGCGCCCGCGGCAGGTCGGCGAGGTGCTCGAGGATCCATTCGGCCTCGTCGGCCGCCTCGGCCCAGGCGGTCGGCGGCGCGGCCGCGTCGGGGATGAGGTCCTCGAGCGCCGGGGACTCGTCGCCGGGCAGGAACCACAGCGCCCGCTCGGCGTCCCAGTCGGTGCGCGGCCGCCCGTCGGCGGAGCCGGCCGGGGCGTCGAGCGACTCGGTCTCCACACCGCCCGTCCCCTCGTCCACGACCTCGTGGAGGAGGGCGGTCAGCCACCGCTCGAGCGGCACACCATCCGGCCGCTCCTCCCATCGGTCCCACGCCCGCACGAGCACCTCGTCGAGCACCTCGTCCACGGGGCGAGACGACTCGCCCGGATGCCCCTCGAGGGCGGCGATCCTGACTTCGTGCTCGGCCCGCTCCCGCAGCGCCGCCAGTGCGGGGCGGAGGACGTCGAAGAACGCCTCGCGATCGTCCTCACCCCGGAACGCCCCCAGGTGCTCGACGGAGCTCTCCAGGGTCCTGCGGAGGCGCCGCTTTCGGCCCGCCGCGGCATCGGCGTGACGGCGCTCCTTGTAGCGCCGTGCGTCACGGAAGAGAGAGTCGGCGAGCGCGTCCAGCGCGGTTTCGAGCGTCTCGCCCCGGCCGCGGCCGACCACCGTCCCGTGCGGCACGCTCAAGACGCCGCGCGCCGCCCAGTCCTCGGGGGTCTGCTCGAGCCGGATGCGCAGGTGGAGTGTGTCTTCGGGGAAGCGACGGAGCACACGACGCACGCGGGGTTCGAGTGCCTCCCAACGCCGTTCCGCGCGCGCCTTCGCCGCCGCGGGACCTCCCTTTACGGTTATCGTGGTCCGCATCGATCCTCACCTCCTCGTCCATCCGTAGCATCGTCCGGGCGGCCGGCCGCACGGCCCCCGCTCCCGGGTCGTGTTCCCGGAGCCCGGGCGACGGGCAGCGCGCAATCCGAGCCGCCGTTCCGCCGCCGATGCGAGGCAAGCCGCGTGCCGCGCGGTGTCTGCCGATTCGGCACGCGGGAGGCCCCTTCCCCACAGATGTTTCCTGGGGTAGGATCTTCGCGGATCCTCCCACCCACGTCCCAGCGCCCGGAGCCGAATGGCCAAGCTGATCCGCGTCGACCAGACGCTCGAGATCCCCGACAAGCTCCCCGTCATCGCGCTCCGCGATCTCGTCTTCTTCCCCTACATGGTCCTGCCGCTGCTCATCGGGCGTCCACGCTCGCTGCGGGCACTCGACGAGGCGGCGGAAGACGAGGGATTCGTGCTGCTCCTGGCTCAGCGCGAGGCCCATGTGGAGGAGCCCGAGCGCGACGACCTGTTCCGGGTGGGCACGGTCGCCCGCGTGTTGCAGTCCACACCGCTCCCCGACGGGAATACGCGGGTCGTGCTCGAGGGGGTGGGGAGGGCGCGGGTGCGCCGCTTCCTGCCCAGCGACGGGCACTTCCGCGCCTCGGTCGAGCCGTTCGTCACGGAAGAGCGCCACCCGCCGGCAAGAACGACCGATCCCGAAGAGGAAGCGCTCGTCCGCGGCGTGGAGCGGCTCTACCTGGAGTACATCCGCCTCAACGACCGGTTGCCCTCCGAACTGTCCGAGTCGCTGTCGGCCGACGGCGACCGCGCGCGGCTGGCGCACCTGATGGCCGGGCATCTGCTCGTGCTCGTTCCCGAAAAGCAGGAACTGCTCGAGACCGACTCGGTGCCACGACAGTTCGAGGCTCTGAAAGAGATCCTGGTCCGCGAGCTCGAGATCCTGCGCATCGAAGAGAAGCTCGACGAGCAGATCCGCTCGCAGATGGATCAGGACCGGCGGCAGTTCTACCTGCAGGAGCAACTCAAGGCGATCCACCGTGAACTGGGGTCGGGCGCCGACGACGACTGGACCGAGCTCGAGGGCGTGATCCGCGACGCCCGACTCCCGGCACAGGCCCGCGAGCGGGCCGAGCGGGAGCTGGGGCGACTGCGAAAGCTCAACCCGGTGGCGCCCGAAGCCGCCGTCATCCGCACGTATCTGGAGTGGATCCTCGCCCTGCCCTGGGAGCACCGCACCGAAGACAACCTCGACGTGCAGCACGCCGCCCGCGTGCTCGACGAGGCCCACTTCGGGCTGGACGAGGTGAAGGAGCGCGTGCTCGACCACATCGCAGTCCTCTCGCTCGTGGGCGAGCTCAAGGGGCCGATCCTGTGCCTGGTGGGTCCGCCCGGCGTCGGCAAGACCTCGCTCGGGCGCAGCATCGCCCGTGCGCTCGGCCGCGAGTTCGTCAGGGTCAGCCTGGGGGGTGTGCGCGACGAGGCCGAGATCCGGGGACACCGGCGCACCTACGTGGGCGCCCTGCCCGGGCGTATCCTCCAGGGCATGCGCCGCGCGGGCAGCAGCAACCCGGTGTTCCTGCTCGACGAGGTCGACAAGCTGGCCAGCGACTTCCACGGCGACCCCGGTGCGGCACTGCTGGAGGTGCTCGACCCCGAACAGAACCGCTCCTTCACGGACCACTACCTGGAGCTCGACTACGACCTCTCGCACGTGCTCTGGGTGGCCACGGCGAACACGCTGGCCGGCATTCCGGGCCCCCTCCGCGACCGCATGGAGGTCATCCGTCTGCCCGGGTACCTCGAGACGGAGAAGCGGACGATCGCCATGCGCTTCCTGTGGCCACGCCAGGTGTCGCGCCACGGCCTGACGCCCGAGCGGGTGTCGTTGGCCGAAGAGGCCGTCAACGAGATCATTCGCAGCTACACGCGTGAGGCCGGCGTGCGCGAACTCGAGCGCCGGGTTTCGCGCGTGGCGCGCAAGCTGGCCCGCCGCGTGGCCGAGGGCGAACTCGCCGACGACCGCCACGTCGCCGTGGGTGCCGACGACCTGCCCGACCTGCTCGGCCCCCCACCCTACCTTCCGCCCGACCGCGAGGAGGGTGAGCACGCGGGCATCGCCAACGGACTGGCCTGGACCGAGGCCGGGGGTGAGGTGCTCGACGTCGAGGTCGCGGCCGTCCGCGGGACCGGCAAGATCCAGCTCACCGGCACGCTGGGCGAGGTGATGAAGGAGTCGGCCTTCGCCGCCGTGACCTACGCGCGGGCGCGGGCCGCGAGCCTGGGGCTCGATCCCGACTTCCACCGCAAGGTCGACCTGCACATCCACATCCCGGAAGGCGCCACGCCCAAGGACGGACCGTCGGCCGGGATCACCATTGCCACGGCGATCATCTCGGCCCTCACCGACATCCCCACACGCCCCGAGGTGGCGATGACCGGCGAGATCACTCTGCGTGGCCGCGTGCTCGCCGTGGGCGGCATCAAGGAGAAAGCGGTCGCGGCCATGCGCGCCGGCATCCGCCGGGTCATCCTTCCCGCCGCCACCGTGCCCGAGCTCGAGCGCCTGCCGGCCGAAGTGCGCGAGACCCTCGAGTTCGTGCCGGTGCGCACCATGGACGAAGTGCTCGCCGAGGCGCTCACGCGGCCGCCCGAGGCCCGCCCCGCTGCCGCAGCGACCCTCGCCGAGCCGCGCGACGCAGGGCTTGGCGTCCACCGGACCCAGTAGGGAGCCGGGCGTGAAGATCGGCTCGGTGGAGTACGTCTGCTCGGTCCCCGACCCTTCCGTTCCCGTGCCCGCCGAGGGGCTGCCCCACGTCGCCTTTTCGGGGCGCTCCAACGTGGGGAAGTCGTCGCTCATCAACACGCTGCTGCGCCGCACACGCAACAAGATCGCCCACGTCTCGGGCCGGCCCGGCAAGACCCGGGCGCTCAACTTCTATCGGGTGAACGAGCGCTTCTTCCTGGTGGATCTGCCGGGCTACGGATACGCCGCGGTGTCGAGGGCCGCTCGGCGACAGTGGAAGACGCTGGTCGAAGACTACCTACGGAACCAGCAGGCGTTGAAAGGGGTCGTGCACCTGGTGGACGCTCGCCACGAGCCCACGAAGGACGACCTGCAGATGATGGAGTTCCTGGCCGACACCGGGCTGCCGACACTCGTGGTGCTCACCAAAATCGACAAGATCGGCCGCGGGCGCCGGCGCGCGGTCGTGGCGGCCGCCGCAGAGGCGCTCGGGCTCGATGCGGAGCAACTGCTTCCCTTCTCGTCGAAGACGGGCGAGGGGCGCGACGAGTTGCTGGGCGCGCTCTCCGAGCTACTCGACCTGGAGGACGGAGACATCGGGGGCACGGCGTCGACCGGCGGAGGCCGGCAGTGAGGCGACTGCACGGGCGACTGCGCGGCTGGGCCGCTGTGGTGGCCTGCGCTCTCGTGGCGGCTGCCTGCGCCGGCGTGCCGCAGGGCGGATCCGGTGCGGGCGTGCAGGCAGACGACGCCGAACTCCCGGTCGGGCTGGGACGGCTGACCGAGCGCGAGTTCTCGCTGCGGGTCCGGCAGGGCGCGCTCGAGGTGCGGCTCACGCCGCTCGCCGAGAACGTGATCCGGCTGGCCGCGCCCGACACCTACCAGCGGCTTTCGGCGCTGGTCCGGCGCTATCGTCCTCAGGCGCAGGAGCGGATCCCCGACGGCGCCCGGCTCTTTCTGGTGTCGATGTTCTCGCGGAGCCCCGACGTGACCTTCGAACCCGAGGACGTACACCTCTTCAGCCGCGGCACACGCTACGATCCCGTCCTCATCCTTCCGCTCACGCCGGAGTGGGGCCTGCAGCGCCTGCAACAGGAAGAGACCCAGAGCGCGGTGTACGCCTTCGGCCCGGGAATCGATCTGGAAGTCGACCTGGTGCTGGACTACAGGGGCGCCCGCGACACGAGTTGGGACCGCATCCTCTCGGTGCTGCGGGCGGAGCGGGCCCGCGTGCGGGCGCGCGGCGGCGACTGAGTCCGGGTCGGTCTACGGGGCCTGCGGCACCTCCCTCACCGGCCCGGCCGCGGCGCCCGGCCCTCACGCCTCGTCGTCGAGGCCGTACTTCTTGAGCTTCCGGTAGAGCGTGCGCTCGCCGATCTGCAACCGCTGCGCCGCCCGGCGTCGGTTGCCTCGCTCGGCGAGGAGTGCGGCCCGGATCGCCTCGCGCTCGAGGTCTTCCATCGTCATCCCCTCTCGGTACACGACGACGCCGTCCTCGCCCCCGTCTTCCCCCGTCTCGGGGTCCGGCCCGGCCGCTTCCGCCCCCGAGGGCTCGTCGGCCACCGTCTCCGCCACGGGCACGCTCTCGCGGTCCTCCACCCCGTCCAGGCGCCCGAGCTCTACCGTGCCCGCGCCACCCGCGGTCTCCACCGCCGCAGGCCCCGCGAGCACCTCGCCCCGACCTGCGGCTCCGCCCCACCCGGCCGGCGCGCCCTCCCGCCGGTACGCCTCGAACTCCCGGCGCAGGTCGTCCACGTCCATGCGCAGATCGACGAGGGTGCGGAAGATGAACTCGAGCTGCGGTCGCAGGGCGCCCGCGCCGTCTCCGGCGTCTGCGCGTTCCGCTACGGAACCCGGACCCAGAGGCACCGGAAGCGCCGCCTCGTCGGTGACGACGCCGCGCACCTCGGGTGGAATGTCGGCGGGCACGATCTGCCTTCCCGGCGCCAGCACCACCATGCTTTCCACCAGGTTCTGCAGCTCCCGCACGTTCCCGGGCCAGGAGTAGCGCATGAGGATCTCCATGGCTTCGGGTGATATGCCATGGAAGGGCCGATCGTACCGCTTGCTGACTTCGCGAATGAAGGCGTTGACCAGCAGGGGAATGTCTTCGCGGCGCCGACGTAGGGGTGGAAGCTCGATGCGCAGCACGTTCAAGCGGTAGTACAGGTCCTTGCGGAAGTCGCCGATGGCCACGAGCCGCTTCAGATCCTGGTTCGTGGCGGCGATGATGCGCACATCCACCCGAATCGGCTTCTCCCCGCCGACGCGGAGGAACTCACGCTGCTCGAGCACCCGCAGCAGCTTGGTCTGCGTCTGCAGCGGCATCTCGCCGATCTCGTCCAGGAAGATCGTGCCGCCGTGGGCCAGCTCGAACAGCCCGCGCCGGGCGTCGATGGCGCCCGTGAAGGCGCCCTTCTCGTGCCCGAACAGTTCGCTCTCGAGCAGCGTCTCGGAGAGCGCCGCCACGTTGACCGCGATGAACGGCTTGTGGCGGCGCGGAGAGAGGGCATGGATACCCCGCGCCACCAGTTCCTTCCCCGTGCCCGACTCACCCGTGACGAGCACGGTCGAGTTCACCGGCGCGATCTGGACCACGCGTTCGAGCACCTCGCGCATGGCGTCGGTCTCGCCGACGATGCCGGTGATCTCCTGCAGGCGCCGCCGCTCGAGCAGCGTGTGCCCCACCAGCGCCACCTCGTCGGCGGACGCGTCGGGCCGGAAGACCTCGTCGAACCCCGCGACCGGCGCGGGGGAGCGCCCCTCGGGCGCCCGGGCGACGAACGCGAACACCGGCACGCCGAGCTGCTCGTGCGCAGCCCGTACGAGTCGATCGGGCGGCGCCTGCCCGCCTTCGACCG
Organism: Gemmatimonadota bacterium; assembly: GCA_003695865.1. GTDB lineage: Bacteria > Gemmatimonadota > Gemmatimonadetes > Longimicrobiales > Gaopeijiaceae > J028. Next base: position 10,396 of record RFGQ01000415.1, read on the forward strand.
GAGCGGTCAGGACGAGCAGGCGCGCGTCGTCGAAGTCCGAGACGTCTTCGTCGGGAGTGACCAGCTCGACCGCGTACCCCTGCTCCTCGAAGGCCTCGCGCAGCGCGCCCGCCCTCGGCAGGTCGTGCGTGGAAACGAGGACCCGTCCGTCCGCCCGCACCGCCGCGCTCACCTGCGGATCGAGCCTCCGGTGTAGAACGGCGGGCGCACAACTTCGGCCGCGAGCACCCGGTCGCGTACCCGGATGCCGAGGGCCGTGCCCGCCGCGCCGAGGTCGGCCGGCACGTAGCCCATCGCGATACCGTGGCCGAGCGTCGGGCTCACGGTGCCCGAGGTGACTTCACCGACGTCGGCCCCCTCGTGCACGATCGGATAGTGGGGACGCGGGAAGCCGCGCTCGGTGAGCTGCAGGCCCACCAGGCGCCGGCTCACGCCCTGTTCCTTCTGGCGGGCCAGCGCCTCGCGTCCCACGAAGTCGCCCTTGTCGAGCTTGACGACCCACCCCAGTCGCCCTTCCAGGGGCGTGTGCTCCTCATCGAGGTCGTTGCCGTAGAGCGCGTAGCCCATCTCGAGCCGCAGCGTGTCGCGCGCACCCAGGCCCGCCGGCAAGAGCCCCTCGTCGCGGCCCTGCTCGAGCAGTGCGCGCCACACGGCCACCGCCCCGCCCACGGGCAGGTACAACTCGAAGCCGTCCTCCCCCGTGTATCCGGTCCGGCTCACGACGCCGTCGACTCCGGCGACGGTGCCCTCTGCGAAGCGGTAGTACCCGAGCGCATTGAGATCCACGTCGGTCAACGGCGCCAGCACGCGTTGGGCGACGGGCCCCTGCAGCGCCAACAGGGCCAGTGCGTCGGAGCGGTCCTCGACCTCGACGTCGAAGGCGGTGGCGTGCTCGCGCACCCACGCCCAGTCGACGTCCCGCCGGGCACCGTTCACCACGAGCATGTAGTGCTCGGGAAAGCGATACACGACGAGGTCGTCGATGATGCCCCCGTCCTCGCGGCACATGGCCGAGTACTGACACTGCCCCACTTCGAGGCGCGACGCGTCGTTCACCGTCAGGTGCTGGACCAGCGCCAGCGCGTCGCCGCCGCGGATCACGAACTCCCCCATGTGCGACACGTCGAACAGCCCCGCCGCGCCGCGCACCGCGTGGTGTTCGGCCGTGATGCCGGTGGGATACTGCACCGGCAGGGCGTAGCCGGCGAAGGGGACGATCTTGCCGCCGAGCGCCACGTGCTCGTCGTACAGGGGTGTATGCTTCAGAGCCTCGCTCATCGTGCGGGCCTCCGTGTGTTCTCTCGTGGTCTCTCGTGAGCCGATGCCGCAGCCGCCGGCCGGGCGGCCGGCGGGGCCCGTTCACTCAGGTCATCAGGAAGATCAGCAGCGCTTTCTGTGCGTGCAGCCGGTTCTCCGCCTCGTCGAATATGCGTGACCGGGGCCCGTCGATCACCTCCGCGGTCACCTCCTCGCCCCGGTGGGCCGGCAGACAGTGGAGGAAGATCGCCTCGGGACGGGCGCGGTCCATGAGCGGTCCGTCCACCCGGTAGCCGGCGAACGCGCGGGCGCGGGCTTCGGCCTCTTCCTCCTGACCCATCGACGCCCACACGTCGGTGGTGACCACGTCCGCGCCCTCGGCGGCCTCGAGCGGGTCGCGCAGCAACTCGACCCGCCCGCTCCCGCGCGCGCGCTCGAGAATCTCCGGGTCCGGGTCGTAGCCCTCGGGGCAGGCCAACCGCAGGCCGAAGCCGAGGCGGTGAGCCGCGTTCAGCCACGAGTTGGCCATGTTGTTCCCGTCGCCGATCCAGGCCACGGCGCGGGCCTCCAGATCGGGGCCGAACGCCTCCACGACGGTCTGCAGGTCGGCCAGGATCTGGCACGGATGCAGCAGGTCGGTGAGCCCGTTGATCACGGGCACGTCCGCCTCGCGCGCGAGCTCCTCGACCTCGGCGTGCGCGAACGTCCGGATCATGATCGCGTCCACGTAGCGGGAGAGCACCTTCGCCGTGTCGTGCACGCTCTCTCCCCGCCCCATCTGAGTGTGCGCATCCGAGAGGAACACCGCGTGTCCGCCCAGGTGCGCCATCCCGACCTCGAACGACACCCGCGTCCGGGTCGAGCTCTTGCGGAAGATCATGGCGAGCGTCCGACCCTCGAGCGGGCGCACGGGACCCTCGCCGCGCTTCAGACGCGCGGCCAGATCGAGCACCTGCCGGAGTTCGTCGCGAGAGAGGTCGGGAATCGCGAGAAAGTCGCGTTTGGCCGCGTGGTTCACCTGGTCTCCTGTCGCCGTGGGCCCCTGTGGCGGCCGCAAGGTACACTCCGGCGCCACGCACCGGAAGCCGGGCCGCGGCCGATCAGAGGATGTAGCGGCGCAGGTCCTGGTCTTCGACCAGCGTCTCGAGGCGGGCACGTACGAAGTCGCGATCGACCACCACCCGCCCCTTCCCTTCGTCGGGCAGCTCGAAGAGCACGTCCTCCAGCACGGTCGTGAGGATCGTACGCAGGCGCCGCGCCCCGATGTTCTCCATCTGGTCGTTCAGGCGCGCCGCCAGCCGCGCGATCTCGCGAATGGCCTCGTCGGTGAACTCGAGCTCGGCTCCCTCCGTCGCGATCATCGCGCGGAACTGTTCGATGAGCGCGTTCTTGGGCTCGCGCAGGATGCGGTAGAAGTCGTCCTCGCCGAGGCTCTTGAGCTCGACGCGGATGGGAAAGCGGCCCTGCAACTCGGGGATCAGGTCGGACGGCTTCGACACGTGGAACGCACCCGCCGCGATGAACAGGATCCAGTCCGTGCGAACGAGACCGTACTTGGTCTGCACCGTCGAGCCCTCGACGATGGGCAGGATGTCGCGCTGCACGCCCTCGCGGCTCACGTCGGGGCCGGCCCCGCCCCGTTCCCCCGCGATCTTGTCGATCTCGTCGAGGAAGACGATGCCGCTCTCCTCGGCCCGCAGCAGGGCCTCGTGGACCACCTCGTCCATGTCGACGAGCCGATCCAACTCCTCCTGAAGCAGAAGCCGGCGCGCTTCGGCCACGGTGACCGTACGCCGCTTCTTCTTCTTGGGGAGCATGTCCTGCAGCATCTCGGTGAAGTTGTGGTCCATGCCCTCGAAGCCACCCATGGGCACGACCATGCCCTCCAGCGAGGGCGACTGCGTGACCTCGAGCTCGACCTCGCGCTCCTCGAGCTTCCCGTCGGCCAGCAAGCCGCGCAGCTTCTCTCGCGTTCTCGCCCGTCGTTCTTCGAGGCTGGCGCCCTCCCCGGCCGCTTCGCCGTCGGCCGCCACGGGCGCCACGCCTCCGGGCCCCGCGACGAAGATGGGACGCGCACCCTCCCCGGCCCCGGCCTCGCCTCCGGCAGCCGCCGCCGGGCGCCGGGCGGGTTCCGGCGCGGGAAGCAGCAGGTCGAGCAGACGCTCCTCGACCCGCTCCTCTGCGAGCGACATCACCTCGTCTTCCCGCTCGGCGCGCACCATGTTGACGGCCACATCGACCAGATCGCGCACGATGGACTCGACGTCGCGCCCCACGTAGCCCACCTCGGTGAACTTCGAGGCCTCGACCTTCACGAACGGGGCTCCCGCGAGACGTGCAAGGCGGCGGGCGATTTCGGTCTTCCCCACCCCGGTCGGCCCGATGAGGATGAGGTTGTTGGGCACGATCTCGTCCCGCAGCTCGTCCTCCACGCGCTGGCGCCGCCAGCGGTTTCGCAGGGCGATCGCGACGGCCTTCTTCGCGTCGTCCTGCCCGACGATGTACTTGTCGAGCTCCTCGACGATCTGGCGGGGCGTGAGCTCGTCGAGCCACGCCCCGAACTCGTCGTACCC
>RFGQ01000416.1 GCA_003695865.1 Gemmatimonadota bacterium
GACCGCGGGCGCCAACGACTACGGGTTCGAGCATGTGTTCGCCCGGCAGGTGCAGGCGCTCGCCCGTGCCGGCGACCTGCTCGTGCTGCACTCGACCAGCGGCGAGTCGCCCAACCTTCTGGAGGCGGCCCGCGCCGCGCGTGAGCGGGGCGTGCGCACGGCGGCGCTGCTGGCGCGGGGCGGGGGACGCCTGCGCGCCGCCGTGGATCGGGCGCTGGTGGTGCCCACCGACCGGACCGACCTGGCGCAGGAGGTCCACCTGATGATCGGCCACATCGTCTGCGACTTCGTGGACCGGGCCTGGAGGGAACAGACATGACCGACCTGCTCGGGCTGCTCGAAGACGCCCGCGCCAGAGAGAAGGCGCGCACGCTGGCCTACCGGGCCCTGGCGGCCGAGGCCGAGGAGCTGGGTGACGCCCCGCTGGCCGAGCGCCTGAACGCGCTGCACGCCGACGAGCAGCACCACCTGTCTCGCCTCACCGCCCGGGTGCTGGAGCTGGGCGGGCGCCCGGCGGAACTCGCCCGCACGCCGTCCACCGCGTGTGCGCTCGACGGCTGGGAAGCTGTCCAGCGCGAGGCCGAAGAGGACGAGGTGCGCTGGTACGAGCGCGCGCTCGCAACGCTCCCGCGCGACGACGTGGAGACGGAAGCGCTCCTGGCCGAGATACTCGAGTCCGAGCGCCACCACGCGCGCGAGCTCGGGGGAAAGTGGATGCCGGCATGAGCGGTGCGAGGCGGGCGGGGGTGCCGATCGACCTGTCGGGGCGCGTGGCCGTGGTGACCGGCGGGACCCGCGGCGTGGGACGAGCCGCGGCGCTCCTGCTGGCCGAGGCGGGCGCGGATGTGGTGCTCGGCTACCGGTCTCGTGAGGCCGACGCGCGCGCCACGGTCGAGGCCGTCGAGCGGCTGGGCGGGCGGGCCGTGGCCGTGGCGGGCGACCTGGCGCTCGAGCGCGATGCCGAGGCGCTGTTCGAGGCGTGCGACGAGGCGTTCGGACGGCTCGACTTCTTCGTGGGGAACGCGGGCGTGTGGCCGCCCGATCCGGTCGCGTTGGCCGACATGGCCACCGAGCAGTGGCGGCGCACGATGGCGGTGAACCTCGACGGGGTGTTCTTCACCACGCGCGCGGCGGCGCGGCGCATCCGCGAAGGCGGCGCCATCGTGCTGGTCACGTCGACCGCGGCGCAGCGCGGCGAGGCGTACCACGGCGACTATGCGGCCTCGAAGGGCGCCATCCAGTCGCTGGTGAAGGGGTTGTGCGTGGAACTCGGCCCCCGCGACGTCACGGTCAACGCGGTCGCACCCGGCTGGATCGACACCGAGATGTCGGCGTCGGTGCTCCGCGACGAGGCGGCCCTGGCCGAGATCCGGGCCGGCATCCCGCTGGGGCGGGTGGCCAGCGCCGAGGACATCGCCGGACCCATCCTGTTCCTGTGTTCCCGCTTCGCGCGCGATATCACGGGCGAGATCCTCAACGTCAACGGGGGCGCGGTGCTCGCGGGATGAACGTCAGGCAGCGCGAGGCTCTGGAGCCGCGCCCCGATCCGCCGGGCGCCGTCCGCTGGATCACCGAGACGCTCGAAGCGGCCGGTTTCGAGACGTGGGCGGTGGGGGGCGCCGTGCGCGACACGCTCATGGGTCTGCCGCCGGGCGACTGGGACCTGGCGACCCGGGCGCGGCCCGCCGACGTGCGTCGGCTCTTCCGGCGGACCGTGCCCATCGGGGTCGAGCACGGCACCGTGGGTGTGCTGGCCGGCGACGGCACACTCTACGAGCTCACGACGTTCCGGCGCGACGTCGAGACCGACGGGCGGCACGCCGTGGTGGCGTTCGCCGACACGCTCGACGAGGACCTCTCACGCCGCGACTTCACGATCAACGCGGTGGCCTGGCACCCGCTCCGCGAGGAGTTTCACGACCCCCACGGTGGGCGCGAAGACATCCGCCGCGGCGTGCTGCGGACCGTCGAAGAGCCCGAGCGACGCTTCCGCGAGGACTACCTGCGCATCCTGCGCGGACTCCGCTTCGCCGGGCGCTTCGGGTTGGACGTCGATCCCGCCACCTGGGAGGCCATGCTGGAGCACCGGGCGGGGTTGGCGGGACTTTCGGCCGAGCGCGTGCGCGAAGAGCTGTTCAAGGTGCTTGGCGACGCTCGCGCTTCGCACGCGCTGCGCCTCTACGGCGAA
>RFGQ01000417.1 GCA_003695865.1 Gemmatimonadota bacterium
GCTTCGAGGTAACATCCAGCAGGGGGACGGCGTCTACCGCAGCGACGACGGCGGACGCACCTGGACGCACCTTGGGCTCGCCGAGTCGCAGAACATCGCGCGCATCCGCATCGCGCCGGAAGGCTGCGACCGGGTCTTCGTGGCGGCGTTCGGCAAGCATTCGGCGCCGAACCCGGAACGGGGCATCTACCGCACGGACGACGGCGGGCAGTCGTGGACGCTGGTGCTCCACCGCGACGGCAACGACTGGACCGGCGGGGTCGACATCTCGTTCGCGCCGGGCCGGCCCGAGGTGATCTACGCGGCCCTGTGGGAGGCATGGCGCAAGTCGTGGGGCATGTCGTCGGGCGGCATGGGATCGGGCCTGTTCCGCTCGACGGACGGGGGTGACACCTGGGAGGAGTTGACCCGCAACAAGCCGGGTCTGCCCGAGGGGGTCATCGGCAAGATCGGCGTCGCCGTCTCGCCCGTGAACCCCGATCGGGTGTGGGCCATCGTCGAGCACGACGAAGGCGGCGTCTTCCGCTCGGACGACGGCGGCGAGACCTGGGAGCGCACCAACGACGAGCGCAAGCTGCGCCAGCGGGCGTTCTACTACACCCGCATCTACGCCGATCCGCAGGACGAGAACACGGTCTACGCCCTCAACACGGCGTTCTACAAGAGCACGGACGGAGGGGCGACCTTCCCGGTCTCGTTCCGCGTGCCTCACGGCGACAACCACGACCTGTGGATCGCGCCGGACGACCCGGAGCGCATGATCAACGCCAACGACGGCGGCGCCAACGTGTCGGTGAACGGGGGGCAGACCTGGACGGAGCAGGACTTTCCGACGGCCCAGTTCTACCGTGTGATCACCACGAACCACGAGCCCTACCACATCTGCGGGGCGCAGCAGGACAACAGCACGGCCTGCGTGCCCTCGAGCGACTGGAACTTCCTCTCGGCGCAGCAGGGCTATTTCTACTCGGTGGGTGGATGCGAGAGCGGCTACATCGCACCGCATCCGGTCGACCTGAACGTGTTCTACGCGGGCTGCTACGGCGGCAGCCTCTCGCGCCTCGACCGTTCCACGGGCCAGCGGCGCCAGATCAACGTCTGGCCCGAGAACCCGATGGGTCAGTCGTCCGAAGACCTGGTCGAGCGCGTGCAGTGGACGTTCCCCATCGTCTTCTCGCACCACGATCCCGACGTGCTCTACACGGGCACGCAGAAGGTGTGGAAGACCACGGACGAGGGGTCGAGCTGGCAGCAGATCAGCCCCGATCTGACCCGTCACGATCCGGCGACCATCGGTCCCTCGGGCGGGCCGATCACCAAGGACCAGACCGGGGTCGAGACCTACGCGACGATCTTCGCCATCGCGCCGTCGTACCACGATCCGCAGGTGATCTGGGCGGGCTCGGACGACGGCCTGGTGCACGTGACCCGCGACGGCGGCGCGCACTGGGAGAACGTCACGCCTCCCGACGCCCCCGATTTCGTGCGCATCAACACGATCGAGGCTTCTCCCAACACGCCGGGTAAGGCCTACGTGGCCGGCATCCGCTATCTGGTGGACGACGACCGCAGCCCCTACGTGTGGAAGACGGAGGACTACGGCCGGACCTGGACGAAGATCGTCGACGGCATTCCCGACGACGACTTCGTGCGGGCGGTGCGCGAGGACCCGGTGCGGCCCGGCATGCTCTACGCGGCTTCGGAGCGCACGGTGTACGTGTCGTGGGACGACGGGGCGACCTGGCAGCCGCTCTCGCTCAACCTGCCCGTGACACAGGTGTCCGATCTGGTCGTCGAGGACCACGACCTGGTCATCGGCACGCACGGACGCTCGTTCTGGGTGCTGCGCGAGATCGACCTACTTCGTCAGCTCACGCCCGAGGTCGTGGCGGCCGACGTGCATCTCTTCCAGCCCCGTGCGGTACGCCGCGGCCTGGATCCCGGCGTACAGGTCTACTACCGGCTGGCCGAGGACGCCGAGTCGGTCACGCTCGAGTTCCTCGACGCGGAGGGCAACGTGATCGAGAGCTACGAGTCGTCGGCCGCAGGCGGCGAGGAAGAGGAGGGGGAGGAGGCGCGCGCCGGGGGAGGGCGCTTCGGTGGCGGAGGCGCGCGCCGGCCCAACCGGAGGGCGGGCACCCACCGTTTCGTGTGGAACCTGCGTTATCCCGGCTGGACGGACTTCGAGGGCCGCATCTTCTGGGCCGCCGGCAACTTCGGCCCGATGGCGCTACCGGGCACGTACACGGTGCGCCTGACGGTGGATGGCACGGTTCAGGAGCGTCCGTTCGAGGTCGGCCTCGATCCGCGCATCGAGGGTCAGGTCGCGCTCGAGGACCTGCGCAAGCGGTTCGACCTCGCCATGCAGATCCGCGACCGGGTGAGCGAGGCGAACGAGGCCGTGATCCGCATCCGCGCCATCAAGGGTCAGATCGACGAGCGCGTGGAACAGGCCGACAGCGAGGAGCTCGAACAGCTCGCCGGTGTCGTCGAGGAGCGGCTGGGGGCCGTCGAGGGCGAGATCTACCAGGTGAAGAACCGATCGAACCAGGATCCGCTCAACTTCCCCATCAAGCTCAACAACAAGCTGGCGGCGCTCATGGGCGTGGTGGAGAGCGGCGAGTACGCCCCCACCCGGCAGAGTTACCTCGTGTTCGAGCGGCTTTCGGGACTGCTCGATGCCGAGCTGGCCGAACTCGAGACCGTGATCCGCCAGGACGTGGCGCGCCTCAACGAGCTGCTGCGACGGCTGGGACTCGAGCCCGTGGAGACCGAGAACC
>RFGQ01000418.1 GCA_003695865.1 Gemmatimonadota bacterium
CCACCGACGTCGAGGGCGTGTACACGGCCGATCCGGCTCGGCACCCCGACGCGCGCATCGTGGAGCGAACCACGTCGATCGCCGCGCTTCGGCGTCTGTGCTTCGCGAAGCGCGACGCCGAGAGCACCGGCGGCATGGCGACCAAGCTCGACGCGGCCGAACGCGTCCAGAGCTACGGCATCCCCACCGTGATTCTCGGCGGGAGGGTGTCCGGAGCCCTGGAGGCGCTCTTCGACCGGCATCCCGTGGGCACGCTGATCGAGCCGGCAGCCGACGATGCCGGGGCCGCGCTGGACGCCCGGCGGCACTGGATCGCCGTGCAGACCCGGGTGGCAGGCGCGCTGGTGGTGGACGAGGGCGCGCTGGCCGCGCTGGAACGCCGGGCCTCGCTCCTGCCCAGCGGGATCGTGCGCATCGAAGGCCGTTTCCGCCGTGGCGACATCGTTGCCGTGAAAGATCCGTCGGGACGCGAGCGGGGCCGGGGCGTCGCCCGCTTCGACGACTGGGAGGTCGAGCGCGTGCGCGGGCTCCACACCTCCGAGGCGCGCCATCTGCTCGGCTCGGGTCGCAGCGCCTGGGTGGTGCGTCCCGACCAGTTCGTGCTCATGAACGCGGGGGAGGACGAAGCATGACGCAGGCGAGAGGGGGGGCGGCCGTGCCGTCTGCGGACGGAAAGGCGTACGAGCCGGGGGCGATGGGGGAGGCTGCCCGTGCGGCGGCAACCCCTGCCGCCGGCACCGGCGGTGCGACCCCGCAGGCCGACTCCATCGAGGCCGGCGTCGTCGCGCTCGCCCGGCGCGCCCGTGCCGCCTCGCGCGTGGTGGCGCGGGCCACGGCGGAGGAGCGCACCGAGGCGATCCACGCGATGGCCCGGGCCCTGGCGGCCGGGACGGACGCGGTGCTGGCCGCCAACCGCCGCGACCTGGACGCCGCAGCCGGCGCCGGGCTGGCGCCCGCCCTGGTCGACCGCCTGCGTCTGGACGAGGCCCGCCTCGGTGCGCTCGTCGCTGCGCTCACGGCCGTGGCGGAGCAGCCCGATCCGGTCGGCGAGGTCACCGAACGGTGGACGAGGCCCAACGGCCTGGTCGTGCGCAGGGAGCGCGTGCCGCTCGGCGTCGTCGCGATGATCTACGAATCGAGGCCGAACGTCACGGCCGATGCGGCCGCCCTGTGCGTTCGTGCGGGCAATGCCGCCATCCTGCGCGGCGGGCGCGAGGCGTTCCACTCGAACCTCGCGATCGCCGAGGCGCTTCGGTCGGGACTGGCCGGCACGACCCTTCCGGTCGACGCCGTGCAGCTCGTGCCGGTCACCGACCGGGCCGCGGTCGACGTGCTGCTGCGTCAGGAGGGCACGATCGACCTCGTGATCCCCAGGGGCGGCGAAGGCCTCATCCGCGCCGTCACCGAGAAGAGCCGTATCCCCGTGCTGCGGCACTACAAGGGCGTCTGTCACGTGTACGTGCACGCCGACGCCGACCCCGACGCCGCCGAGCGCATCGTGGTCAACGCCAAGGCCCAGCGCCCCGGCGTGTGCAACGCGATGGAGACGCTTCTCGTGGACCGCGCCGGTGCGGCGGCGCTGCTGCCGCGGCTCGCGGCCGCGCTCCGCCGGGCGGGTGTGGAGCTGCGCGGCTGCGAGGAGACCCGAGCCCTCCTGGGCGAGGACGTGGCGCCGG
>RFGQ01000043.1 GCA_003695865.1 Gemmatimonadota bacterium
GCTCGACGGCGAGCCGGTCGAGAACCTGACGGCGAGCCAGCGGGCGAAGATCCGCAACCAGGCGATCGGGTTCATCTTCCAGGCGTTCAACCTGATCGGCGACCTGACGGTCTACGAGAACGTGGAGCTGCCGCTGACCTACCGGGGGATGGCGGGCAGCGAGCGCAAGGAGCGGGTGCACCAGGCGCTGGAGCGCGTGGGGATGGCGCACCGCATGAACCACTATCCGAGCCAGCTTTCGGGCGGTCAGCAGCAGCGGGTGGCGGTGGCGCGTGCGATCGTGGGTCGTCCGCTGATCCTGCTGGCGGACGAGCCGACGGGGAACCTGGACTCGAAGAACGGGAACGCGGTGATGGACCTGCTGCGTGAGCTTCACGCGGAGGGGGCGACGATCTGCATGGTGACGCACGATCCTCGCTACGCGCACGTGGCGGAGCGGACGGTGCACCTGTTCGACGGTCAGGTGGTGGACGAGGACGACGCGGAGCGGCGGCGCCACGCGCAGGAGCTCGAGGAGTCGGGCTTCGACGTCTGACGACGCGGCGGGCGGCGACGCCCGGTCCGGCAAGGTGCGGTGCGGGGCGGGCCCGATGGGTCCGCCCCGCTCGTACGTGGAGACACAGTGGGCGGCGCCGTGGATGGTCCGCCCCGCTCGTACGTGGAGACACAGGGTGGTCCACCCGACGGGCCCGCCACGGCGGCGCATTTGACGCGGCTCCGACCCGGTGTTCGATTCTGGGACGGGGCCGGGGCGGCGACGCCACGAAGGCCGACCTTAAGTTTTTAACGTACAGTGGCTTGCGGTGCCTGCGCTCGCGTCCGGGACGAGCGGAGGAACCGCGGCGCCGAACGGGGTGGAGGTGATGGCGCTGATTCGCACGCGGGGCATCGAAAAGTCGTACAGGACCGGCGCGGGAGAGACCTTCGTGCTGCGTCGCATCGACCTCGATATCGAGGCCGGCGAGTTCGTCACGGTGATGGGTCCTTCGGGTGCGGGGAAGTCGACCCTGCTGTCGATCCTCGGCATGCTCGACGCCGACTGGACGGGGGAGTACTGGCTGATGAACGAGCCCGTCCACGCGCTCAAGCCGCGCGCGCGCATCGAGCTCAACAAGGCGTACATCGGCTTCGTGTTCCAGCAGTACCACCTGCTCGACGATCTCACGGTCTACGAGAACCTCGAGATCCCGCTGTCGTACCGGAACGTGCCGCGCAAGGAGCGGCAGGCGATCGTGGCCGACGCGCTCGACCGCTTTCAGATCGTGGGCAAGAAGGATCTCTACCCGAGCCAGCTCTCGGGTGGCCAGCAGCAGCTCGTGGCGGTGGCGCGCGCCGTCATCGCCGAGCCGCGGGTGATCCTCGCCGACGAACCCACGGGCTCGCTCCACTCGAGCCAGGGCCGCATGATCATGGACCTGCTGAAGCAGCTCAACGAAGAGGGGACCACGATCATCCAGGTCACGCACAACGAGGAGTACGCCGCCTACGGCAACCGGATCATCCAGTTGCGCGACGGCTGGATCGTCGACGAGTGAGGCGCGCGTGAGTCCCGACCGCCCCCGCGTGCTGATCGCCGACGATCAGCCCGATGTCCTGGAAGCCCTGCGCCTGCTGCTCAAGGGGGCCGGCATCACCTGCAGCACCGCCGCCTCGCCGGCCGAGATCCTCGGCGCGGTCGAGGAAGGCGACTTCGACGCGGTCCTCATGGACCTGAACTACACGCGCGACACGACGTCGGGCGAGGAGGGACTCGACCTGCTGGCCCGTCTGCAGACGCTCGACGGCACGCTTCCGGTGATCGTCATGACCGCCTGGGGCAGCGTGGAGGGCGCCGTCGAGGCCATGCGGCGCGGAGCCCGCGACTACATCGAAAAGCCCTGGGACAACGAGCGGCTGCTCAAGACGGTGCGTACCCAGATCGAACTCTCGCGGGCGCTGAGGACGACGCAGCGCCTCGAGACCGAGAACCGGCGTCTGCGCCGTGAGGGGCTGCCCGACTTTCTGGCCGAGTCGAAGGCGATGGAGCCCGTGCTCCGCGTGATGGAGCGCGTGGGCCCCTCCGACGCCAACGTGCTCATCACCGGCGAACACGGCACCGGCAAGGAGGTGGTCGCCCGCTGGCTGCACGCGGTCTCGCCCCGCGCCGAGCGCTCGCTCGTGGCCGTGAACGCCGGGGGCTTCAGCGAAGGCGTGTTCGAGAGCGAGCTCTTCGGGCACGTGAAGGGCGCCTTCACCGACGCCAAGACCGACCGGGTCGGGTGCTTCGAGTTGGCCGACGGCGGCACGCTCTTTCTCGACGAGATCGCCAACATCTCGCCCCAGCAGCAGGCCAAGCTGCTGCGTGTGCTCGAGACCGGAGAGATCCAGCGTGTCGGCTCGTCCAAGATCCGGCGGGTGGACGTGCGCGTGCTGTCGGCGACGAACGCCGATCTGGGCGCGGCCGTTGCGGAGGGCACCTTCCGCGAGGATCTGCTCTACCGCCTGAACACGGTCGAGATCCGGCTGCCGCCCCTCCGGGAGCGGCGCGAAGACGTGCTGCCCCTGGCGATGTTCTTTCTCGAACGGCAGGCCGAGCGTTACGGATCGCCGGTGCGCGGATTCGCCGACGACGCGGTGGAGGCGCTGCGCGCGCACCCCTGGCCGGGCAACGTGCGCGAGCTGCAGCACGCCGTCGAACGCGGGGTGCTCATGGCGCACGGCGACTACATCCGCGCCGACGACCTGGGTCTTCGGCGCCCCGAGGACGGGCACCCGGCGATGGACGACCTCACGCTCGACGAGGCCGAGCGGCGGCTGATCGTACGTGCGCTCGAGCGCAACGACGGCAACGTCTCGCGGGCGGCCGAAGAGCTGGGCCTGTCGCGCTCGGCCCTCTACCGGCGGCTCCAGCGCTACGACCTGTGACGTGAGCGGCCTCTTCGCGCGCTGGTGGGAGCGGGTGCCGCACGACCGCAAGGTGGTGCTGCTGGCCCTCGGCGCGGGCATTCCCGGCGCCGCGATCGCGCTCGCTCTGCTGTGGACCGGTCCCTACTCCGCGCGGCTACAGTGGTCGCTGACCCTTCTGATGGCGCTCCTGGGCGTGGGCTTCACCGCGGCGCTCCGTGAGCGGGTCGTACGGCCGCTGCAGAACATCTCGAACATGCTGGCGGCGCTGCGCGAAGGAGACTTCTCGATCCGCGTGCGCGGGGCGGGCACCCACGATCCGCTGGCCATCGCCTACCTCGAGATGAACGCGCTGGAAGAGATTCTTCGCGAGCAACGCCTGGGTGCCGTCGAGGCCACGGCGCTGCTTCGTAAGGTGCTCGAAGAGATCGACCTCGCCGTGTTCGCGTTCGACGACGAGGGGACGCTGCGCCTGCTCAACGGAGCGGGCGAGCGCCTGCTGGGCCAGAGCGCCGAGCGCCTCATCGGCCGCACCGCCGCCGAGCTGCGTCTCGATCACACGCTCACCGGTGTGGCGCCGCGCACCCTCGAGATCAACTACCCGGGTGGCACCGGCCGCTGGGAACTGCGACGCACGGTGGTGCGCCAGGAGGGGCAGCCTCTCAGGCTGATCGTGCTCTCGGACCTGAGCCGGGCGTTGCGCGAAGAGGAGCGACAGGCCTGGAAGCGGATCATCCGGGTGCTCAGCCACGAGATCAACAACTCGCTCGCCCCCATCAAGTCGATCGCCGGGAGCCTGCAGGCCATGCTGTCACAGCCCGATGCCAGGCATGACGAAGACCTGGAGGGCGGGCTGCGCGTGATCTCGAGCCGGGCCGAGGCGCTGGGCCGCTTCATGGCCTCCTACGCGCAGCTCGCGCGCCTGCCGGAGCCCGAACTCCACCCGGTGCGCGTCGACGACCTGGTCCGGCGGATCGCGGCGGTGGAGCAGCGGGTCGAGGTGCGCGTGGATCCGGGACCCGACCTGACGGTTCAGGCCGATCCCGTGCAGCTCGAGCAACTCCTCATCAACCTGGTGCGTAACGCGGTCGACGCGTCCGAGCCCGTGGGGGGCGGCGTGCGCGTGACGTGGAGGCACCAGGGCCGCCACCTGCACGTGCTGGTCGAGGACGAGGGGCCCGGCCTGCCCGCCGACACCGGCAACCTCTTCGTGCCGTTCTATACGACGAAGCCCGGCGGCAGCGGCATCGGGTTGGCGCTGTCGCGCCAGATCGCGGAGGGCCACGGCGGCACGCTCACGCTCGAGAACCGCCGGGGCGGCAGGGGCGCCTGTGCCCGCCTCACGCTGCCGCTCGACGGCCTGGTCGACCCCGCCGCGCCGGCTCCGGGGCCGGCCC
>RFGQ01000419.1 GCA_003695865.1 Gemmatimonadota bacterium
CCTCGACACCTTCGAGGACGAGAACGACCCCGCCCGGGGCGTCTACGAGATGCGCCTGGCCGAGATGCGGGAGCTGGCCAACGGCTGAGGGCGCTCCCGCCGCCGGGGGATGACGACCTGAGGGCGGTGGCCTCCGTCGCGGCCGACGCGGGTCATCGCCTCTCCCGGATCACGCGCCGCCGATAGAGGTGGTGGGAGATCTTGTCGAGGTTGGTCCCGTCCTGAGCGTCCCACACCCAATAGAGCACATAGATCCAATCGCCGTCCGTGGCCAGCAAGGGACGGACCCCGTCGGGTTCACGGGGGAGCGTGTCGGCTACGGGATCCGCGGTTCCGTCCCAGCGCAGGACGACCGCCCTGGGGTCGGCCAGCATCTGCGGGTCCTCGACGGCGTCTGTTGCGGTGAACGCCACGTGGACGGTGCCGCACTCGTCGGCCACGAGGTTCGGCGGTGAGGCGAAGGGGGGCACCACGTGGGGCTCGGCCCAGGTGGCTCCCCCGTCGTCCGACCAACTGATGGCGAGGGGCGTCGACCCCATGCCCGCGCCCTTGCCCCGCGAGGCCACCCAGAGGCGCCCACCGGGTCCGAGCGCGATCCCCACGCCCTGGACGCTCGCACCGGGCCCTCCGGACCGCGGGTGGGTGAAGGGGACCGGGAGCGGCGTGGACCACGTGCGGCCCGCGTCGAAAGACCGACTCACGTTCGCGAAGAAGCCCAGCGAGGGGCGGCCGTTGCCCTGGCGCTCCCCGAGGAAGTCTTCGCTGAACACGACCGCGAGCGTATCCCCGCGCCCGGCCAGGCCGAGCGGGGCAGTGACGAAACGCTCGCCCGCGAGGGTGATCCAGTCCACCCGGAAGCTGTCCGGGTCGGCCGCGAACACCGCAATCCCCCCGACGGCCCAGAAGGCAAGGTGCGCGCGGCCCCGGCCGTCTCGCCACACCGAACCCGGCTCCAGCATGGGCTGCTGGAGCAGGAAGAATGCCTTGACATCGGTTGGTGGAATGCGCAGCGGAGTGGACCATCCGCGGTCGGGGGTCCAGCGCGAGAAGAGGAGCGCGTCACGGGGTGCGCCCACGCGGTCCTCGACCTCCTCCGGCCGGGTCGTCTTTTCCCTCCAGAACAGGTCCAGCGTGTCGCCACGGAGGAAGGGAACGGCGCCCCAGAGATGACGGACATCGGGGGGGAGGGCTACCGGGCGCTGGACGTTGGAAAGGATGCGATACTCCTCGCGCGGGT
Organism: Gemmatimonadota bacterium; assembly: GCA_003695865.1. Classification (GTDB taxonomy): domain Bacteria; phylum Gemmatimonadota; class Gemmatimonadetes; order Longimicrobiales; family Gaopeijiaceae; genus J028. The sequence continues at coordinate 1,238 of RFGQ01000419.1, forward strand.
AGTCGTCGATCGGAGCGGGCCCCTCCCGGGGGAAGATCGGCCCGATGACGAGCGCGCGGCCGTCGTCGACGGTGAGCCCGGTGATCCTTCCGTCCGTAGGACCGATGCGCACGGGAGGCTCCGTGTTCACATCGAACAGCTCCACGGGTTCCCAGGGCCCGTAGCGGCAGACCGGAGGCGTGGGCTGCTGGGCGAGGAGGTGCGCGGCCACGGCCAGGAGGAGGATCGTAGCGAGCGGTCGCACGGGGATCGCCTCCGAGTAACTGAAGTCCCTCATCCCTGGGAGAGGCCCGGCGAAGATAGGTGGGCTATCGATTTGAAGGCAAGGCTAGATATCACCGGATATGGGGGCAACCACCTCGGTCCCGTGCGATCGGAAGCCTGGTCAGTTGTTCGCCTCCCAACGTCGCATAATCAATATTATGTAAAGTGCCGGAGCCATCGGAGCCACCGGACCCAGGAACTCATGGCGCCACGGTACCTTCGGTGCTCGAGATCCCCGCCTGTCCCCCGGCCTTCCTCACGGCACGATGGCTTCTACACGCACCCGTGCGGTTCCCGGCCCGATGATGCGAAGCTTGTAGGCCGCCGCATAGGAGAGATCGATGATGCGGGACTCCGTGTCGTGGAACGGGCCCCGGTCGTTGACGCGCACGACGACGCTGCGGCCGTTCTCGAGGTTGGTGACGCGTACGTAGGTCGGCAGCGGCAGCTCGCGGTGCGCCGCGGTCATGGCGAACATGTCGTACGGCTCACCCGAAGATGTCCGGCGCCCGTGAAACTCCTGGCCGTACCAGGAGGCCATCCCCTCCTGGACGAATCCGCGTGCGTCGCGGAGCGTGTGATAGGTCTTTCCGAACACTTCGTAGCTGGGCGGATTTCCGTACCGGCTCAGGGGTTCGATGCGCGGCACGGCGTCGGGGATCGCGTCGAGGTCGACCGTACGGGGCCCGCCCTCGGCGCGCTCACTCCCCTCACGGGCGTCGGTTCCGCCGGGCGCTCCGGCCACGGTCGGAGCCGGCCCGGGTGGCGCCTTTGGCGTCCCCACGAGCGAGCAACCGGCGGCGGCGAGGCCCAGAAAGGCGCAAACGACGCCGCGCACGGCGGCGTCCGCCCCGGTGTGCCCGCACCGCGACACCGTCAACGACCGTCGAGGTGATCGCGAAAGATCTCGTGGATCCTTCGGCCGAGCGCCGGAATCGGGCCCGAGCTGAGGTTGCCCACCGCGGCGACCACCAGGCCGCGATCCCGGTTCACGATGAGCATGGTCGTACCTCCGACCGAACCACCCGAGTGGCTCACCACGCGCTCCCCGCGCTCGTCGATCGTCGTGCGCCAGCCGATCCCGTAACCGGTTTCTGTGCCATCATTTAGACGTTGAGACGTGAACCATTCATCGAGCGTCTCCTGACGGAGGAAGCCGGGCCTCAGATGGGCGGTGCCGAAGCGCACCAGATCTTCGGGCGTGGAGAGGAAACCGCCACCGGCCCACTTGTAGGAGTTGTCGACGAACGGCGCGTTGACGATCCGGCCCGTCGGACCGCGGGCGTAGAAACGGGTCCTGTGCGGTACGATGAGCCACACCTGATCGGCGGTCGTGTGCCGGAGGCCCAGGGGCGCGAACACGCGTTCGTCCATGAACTCCAGGAATGGGCGCCCCGACGCCCCCTCCACCACGGCGCTGATCAGGTTCCAGCCGTACGACGAGTAGGAGTACCGGGTTCCCGGCTCGAAGAGGAGCGTGTCGGCGGCGAAGATCTCGAGACCGGCCTCGACCGAACCGTAGTGCCGGCTCGAGAGCATCTCGGTCCCCCGGTAGTGGCGGATTCCCGCGATGTGGCCGGCCACCTGACGCGTCGTGATCGGCCAGCGCTTCTCGGGAAACCCGGGCACGTAGCGCTGCACGGGCGCGTCCAGATCGAGCGCGCCCTCGTCGACGAGCAGGCCGAGGGCGGCCGCGGTCATCGGCTTGGAGACGCTGCCCACCCGGAAGCGCGTGAGTGGGGTCACCGGGACACGCTGTTCCAGGTCGGCCCAGCCGAAGCCCTCGGACCACACGATCTCTCCGTTCACGCCGACGGCCACGGAGACACCGGGAATGCCGGCCTCGTCCATGGTCCGGCGCACGGCCTCGCGCGCCGCTTCGATGGCGTCGCGGTAGGCCGCCGACACGGCGGGTTCGACCAGGGCCGGCCGGGGCGGCGGTGCGGCGCGCTCCCCCGCCCCGCCCTGGGCGGCCCGCAGGTTGGCCGGCGCGGCCGCGACCGTGAGCCCGAGCAGAAGGAGGACACCACCGAGGCGGCGCGGCGAGCGGAGACCGGGACGTCCGCGGGCGTATGCGGTGCGGCGACGGTGGCACATGGTCGAAAACGCTCCGTGAGGGTTGGGTTCAGCAGACCCGGGCGGCCCACAGCGCCTACCCTGAACGCGCCGCCGGCCCGACCGTGCGCGGGCCGGCTCGCGGCCCCCCGGGGAGGCGCGCTCACCGTACCCGTGAGCTACGTGGCCCAACGTAGGGCGAGCACGCGTCCCGCGCACGGGACTCCGGCCCCGTCAGCCGCCGAGGAACGTCGCGGCGCCGCGAACCGAGGCCTTCGCGGTCGAGGAGCGCCTCGCGGCCGGCGGCCGCCTCGCCCTCCGCGCCGCCGTGGGGTGCTCTTTCGGCTCAGCCCGCCTCGGACGCCGCCCCGCCCGGACCGGGCTTGCGACCGAGCACGGCGATGCGCCGCCGCAGCCACGGGACCACGCCCTGAAGCGCCCGCTCGAGAGCCCGCAGGCCCGGGATATGGCTCTCGGCGTAGTAGGCGCGCTCGACGGTGAACCCCGCGTCGGTGAGCATGCGCTTGAGCCTTGCCATGGACTTGTAGTCGACGTGGCTCACGTCCCGTTTCAGCACCAGGTCATGGTTCTTTAGGATCTCGAGGATGTGCCCCCGGTGTGGGGTCCACAGCGCGACCACCCCGCCCGGCTTGAGCAGCCGGTAGCACTCGGCGATCACCGCTTCGGAATCGTCCGGATAGAGGTGCTCCATGAGGTCGGCCGAAAGCACCGCATCGAAGCTGCCGGCATCGAGGCCGGTGTCGCGCGCGTCGGCGCACACGAACGAGACGTTGTCGAGCTCCTGGGTGGCCAGTCGCTTCCGGCAGAGCTCGATGCTCTTCTCACTGAAATCGACGCCGACGATCTCGCGCACGCGCGGCGCCAACGCGAAGCAGAAGGTGCCCCACCCGCAGCCCAGATCCAGCACGCGCTCTTCGGGCCCAGGCGTGTAGAGTTCGAGCACCTTCTCCACCCGGTAACGCTGGAAGGGGCTGTCGAGGTCGGTGAGGTGCTCGGTGCCTCCCTCGAAGTAGTCGCTGGAGTCGTAGAACTCCTTGCCGATGCGGGATTCGCTCATGACTCCATCGCAGCGTTGAGGGCTTCGGCGATCAGGCCCGCCGTCTCGTCGATCCGCGCCTCGCGTTCGGCACGCGTCCGCGCGGGCGGGATGTGGAGGGGCCGCCCGAAGCGCACGGTCACCTCGCCGCGCGCCAGCCGGGTGCCCCAACGGGGCTTCACTTCGTACGAGCCCCGGATCCCGCAGGGGATCACAGGGACGCCGGCCTTCAGCACGAGACGCATCGTTCCGCGCCGAAACGGCTGCAGGTGCCCGTCCCACGAGCGCTCGCCCTCCGGATAGATGCCCACGGGCCGGCCGGCGGCGAGGTGGCGCAGCGCCGTGCGAACCGTCTGCGGGTCCACCTGGTAGCGGCGCGTCGGGAAGCCGCCGAGCCGCGGAACGAGCCAGCGCATGAGGGGCGAGGCGAACTGCGTGCTCTTGGTCATCGAATATACCACGCGCGGGCACGCTGTCTGCGCCAGAATCGGGTCGAGGATGCTCTGGTGGTTGAACAGCAGCAGAAACGCGCCCGCGCGGGGCACGTGCTCCAGCCCCTCCACCCGGAACCGGACACCGAGCAGGGGCAGCGAGACGCGCACGAGGCCCTGCGAGAGGCGGTAGAGGATCATCGGGTCACGATCCGGGGCTGGAACTCCAGGATCTCTCCCCTGCCCGCTCGCTGATACGCGGCCCTCAGAAAACGGTGCAGGAGCTGCTCCCAACGGCGCGGCGAATCGACGGGGAACTGGAACTGCACCAGGGTCCCCCGGGGGTCGGTCACCTGGACCGCCGCCGACGAGGTCTGCACGGCGCGCAGGTCGAGGAGTCGCCACTCCGAGACCTCTCCCTCCGTGGCGGTCGGCCGAAAGCGCAGCGTGTCGGCATCGATCGCCAGAACACCGGCCTCGGGCGCCCCGAGCGCCTCGTAGAAGCCCAGTACCCGTCCGCGCCGCTTCAGCGGTCGATGGCGCGACGCCGTGCGCCGGAGGGCGTCGGCCGCGTACCCGTCCCGGCCCGGGGGCAGCGGGCCGCCGTGGCCGTCGATGGCCTCGATGAGCTCGCGGGCCGTGCGGCACGGCGCGCCGTGCGGGGGCGTGCCCGCAGGGATCACGCGGACCAGCGAGCGTTCGCCCCGCTCGAACGAGGTCCCGCACCCGTCGCAGTGGGCGCGGTCGCCCTCGCCCAGCACGGGGTCGTGCCCGCACTCCGGACACCGGTAGATCAGGTGGCGCAGCGGCATCGAACCGGCTCAGAGCCTTCCGAACAGGTCGAGCAGCCGCAGCCGCCACACGCGCCACACGGCCTCGCGCACGATGCGCTTCGACATCTTCGATTCCCCCGACTCGCGCTCGGCGAAGACGATCGGGATCTCGGCCAGGGCGAAGCCCCGCCGCCAGGCACGGTACTTGAGCTCGATCTGGAACGAGTACCCGTTGCTCTCGATGCGGTCGAGGTCGAGCGTGGCGAGCACCTCACGGCGGAAGCAGTTGAACCCACCCGTGGCGTCGCGTACGGGCAGTCCGGTGATCGTGCGGGCGTACCAGCTCCCGAACAGGCTGATGAGGAGCCGGCTGATCTCCCAGTTGATCACGGTCACCCGCCCGCCGACGTAGCGAGACCCGACGACCACGTCCACCTCGCCCGCCTTCTCGATGAAAGCGGGGAGCGCCTCGGGAGCGTGCGAGAAGTCGGCGTCCATCTCGAAGAAGAGCCGGTACTCGGGCCGCGCCAGACCCCAGCGAAAGCCCGCCAGGTAGGCCCGCCCGAGCCCGTCCTTCTGGGTCCGGTGCAGCACGTGGACGCGGGGCGCGTACCGGGCGCCCAGCGCGTCGGCGACGTCGCCGGTGCCGTCGGGCGAGGCGTCGTCGACCACGAGCACGTCGATGCGGGGGTCCTGCTCGAGGACCCGAGGGATGAGCCGCGGGAGGTTGTCGGCTTCGTTGTAGGTGGGGATGACGACCAGGAAGCGGTCGGCTTCGCCGCCGGCCGGCAGGGCCGTCGGACCTGGGGCGGCCTCGGGCGCGCCCGCCGGCTCGGACCCGCTCGACGGCCCGGCCGTGTCGTGCGCTTCGCCCCCCCAGGCGGTTCCGTTTGCGTCCCGCTCACTCATGCGTCGACTCGTTGGCTGCGTCCGTATCCGCCCGCACCGTGGGACCGGCAGCGGGCGGCTCGCCCGGCGGTTCCGGAGGGGCCGCCCGGCGCGCCTCGATCCAGGCGAAGACGCCTGCGGGCAGCACCTCCACCAGGGTGATCCACACGC
>RFGQ01000420.1 GCA_003695865.1 Gemmatimonadota bacterium
AGGCCGTAACCGATCAGGTCGAAGGCGAGCAGGCGAAAGCGTTCAGCCAGCTTCGGCCACAACAGGTGCCAGTCCCAGGACGCGGTCGGAAAACCGTGGATGAGCACCAGCGCCGGCGCGTCTGCGGGGCCGCCGACACGATAGAACACGCGGTGCCGGCCGAAGCCGAACGCGCGCCCCTCCGCCGCCCAGGCGGCGACGCTCGCGGGGGCGTCGGGGACCGCTACGGCCCGCTCCAGCGTCTCAGCCTCCGACGGAACGAGGATCGACGACCAGAGCGAGGCCCAGCGACCACCATCCCTGCCCCTCGCAGAAGGCGAACCATGCGTCGGCGCCACAGACCGAGACGCGTGAATCGATGAGCCGCCCCTCGACCTCGAGCGAGAACAGGCCGGCGGACCAGGGGCGCACGCTCGCTCCGACCTCCCATCCGGTCACGCGCCCGTCCGGCTCGATGGGACCCAACCGTACTCCGGTCTCGCGGCCCACGAACTCCGAGGACAGCTCGCTCACGACGAGCCCGGCGAAGACGCGGGGCCGCGCCGGCACGAGCCCGGGCAACGAGTACTCCAGGCCGACGCGCCACTGCTCCAGGCGGCTCGATCCGTCGAACGTGTCGAGCGGCGCGTCGCCCGGGCAGAGCCCCACGCAGGTCCGCATGCGCACGGTGTGATCCTCGTCCCCACGCAGGAAGCCGCCGCGCAGGGCGAGCCCGGGCCCGACGGGCAGGCTGATCATGAACGACCTGGCAAGGGGTCCTTCGAGGACGTCGTCGTAGCCGGTGGCCACCCGCTCGACGCCCAGCGACAGCCGCTGCGCGTCGGCGCTCGCGGGCACCAGCAAGACCAGCAGCAGGAATCCGAGCAGGCGGAACGCGCCCGAAGGGATGGGGGCCACCGCAGGAAACGCGCTCGCCAGTCTCATCCGACCCTCCCGTCCTCGTCGCGGCCCGGCGGGGTGGGCCTTCGCGTGTGCCGCGCGCGGGCCCGTGTCGGGCCCCCTGCCGCGGAGAGCACGCTCCCCGGCGCCGGGCAGCACCCCGCTTCTCCCACCGGAAACTCAGCGTTGATGCCAACGCGCCGTGCGTGCCATATACGCCCGGACGTCTCCTACGTCGAGCCTTCCGTTGCGGTTCCCGCTCTCGTCCAGGTAGGCGGCGCCCTCGGGGACGGCGCCCCCGGACGTGGCGCGCAGCAGCGCAGCGATCGGCAGGTCGGCATCGACCACGTTCACCACCAGCGTCGAGATGCCGACCTGCCCGCGTGCGTCCTCGACCTCGACCTCGATGGGGTTCGACCCCACCCGCGCGCCCGTCATCTCGACCGTGACGCTCTGGCCGTCCACCGTCACCGTGGTGCCCGGCGGCAGCGCCCCCTCGTTGCGCACGGAGATCCTGTAGGGCCCCACACCGCCGACGACCGGAAACGTCCGGGCCAGCGTGGAGCCCGCCACGACCTCGAACGCAACCGGCGGCGCGGCCACGCCCGGCACGGGGTCGGTGGTCACGCGCACCCGCGCTTCGCCCGCGGCGAACGAGATCTCGTGGATGATCACCGGGGTCACAGCGCCCGAGTGCGAGGCGGTGGAGGGAAACCCGAACTGGCCCAGCGACGCGGCGGCGCCGGGCAGACCGAACACATCCGAGGCTTCGCCGCGATTGCCTCCTTCGGCCTCGACGCGGCGGAGGTTGAAGTCACCGTCCGCCTCGACCACATAGTAGGGGTAGGGCGGCGGTTGCCCCGGTTCGGACGTACGCGTCTGCCACAACTCGTCGCGGTGGTACACGAGCACGCCGGGCGCGGGCAGCACCCGGTCGAAGCCCGCGAGCACCCGGTACTCGAGCAACAGGTACTCCGTGCCCGAGGGGTCGAGGTCGATGCGCAACACGTCGCCCGTCGTGAGCGCGGGACGCAGCCTGAACGTCTCGTTGCGCACCGCGCCCACCCGGATCTCGTTCGCCCAGCCGAGCGTCAGGCGCGCCAGCGCCGACACCTGAGTCGGGCCGAAGTCGGTGCCCGTCGGGCCGGATCCGCACCCCCAGACGCCGGCGCCCATCACGCCGAAGCAACCGATGTTCCAGTGCCGCTGCGAGGGCAGGATTCCGTCCACGATCCGGTAGTAGTCGGGCAGGCCGATGCGGTGTCCGAACTCGTGGGCCACGGTCCCCGGCGTCTGGATCGACACGCCGTCACAGCCGGTGACGCTCTCGGTGAAGTAGGCGCCGATGCGGATGGGGCCGTCCACCCCGATGTCATCGGTCTCCACGTCGAGGCCGGCGAAATGGGGCCAGATCCCGGGCCCGCCCGGGCAACTCCCAGCCGGCTCGAGGAACTCGACCTCGAGCGCGTCCAGCCAGCCGTCGTCGTCGCCGCTGTTCGGGATCCCGTCGGGCCCGTCGTTGTCGAACTGCCTGTAGTCGATCGAGGCGTCGGAAAGGCGTACGACCTCCTCGACGAAGTCGCGGATGCGTTCGCCCACGAAGCCGTGCCCGTCCTGACTACCGGCCGCTTCCAACAGGGTCACCGAGGTGCGCACCCAGGGCGCCACGAACCCCTGCACGCTGAACGTGCCGAGCGAGGCCTCTTCGTAGAACGTGCGCACCGAGGCGGCGAACGGATCGAAGAGCGCCGTCTCGATGTCCCGCGGGCTGAAACGCGGCTCGCCCGAATCTGCGAAGAGGCCCAGGAGCACGAGTACGCGCATCGACCCCTCGCGCCGGATCATCGCCTGCGGCGGGGTCGCCATCGTGCGCACGACCAGCGGCGGTCCGGCCGCCGTCGCGACGGCCGCAGGCACATGCGCGGGCAGCCCGCGGAGTCCCTCGATCCAGATCGTATCGCCCTGCCCCTGGCCGGTCACCGGCGCGGGGATCAGGCAGAGCGCCGTGGCCGTGGCCAACGCCGCCGCCCGAACGACCAGGTGGAGCCCCGCGCAGGCCCGACGCCTCGCGGCTCCGGACCGCCCAGGCACCTCCACGTACCACCGCCTCTCTCCCCCGGGCCGCCGGGCCGCCGCTCCGTGCCGCCTTACCGCCGCTCGGCCGCTCACCGGACGGGCTCCAGCGTGAAGGCGCCGGGATCGGGATGCAGCGCGTTGTCGGGAAGGACAACGTCGACCACGCTCACCGACGGCTCGGGTGCGCCCTCGTCCAGCGGAAGCACCACTTCGATCGGCCCGGGCTCCTCCAGCACGGCCGCCACCCAGGTGGCGCCTCCCTCGGTCCACGATTCGGTCCGCCCACCCACCGTCCAGGCCACACCGGCGAGCGCCCCGTCGACGAGCAGCAGCACCCCCGCCTGCCGCTCGGCCGGCTCGGGGCCCGACAACCGCAGACGAAGCGCTTCACCGGCCGCGGCGGGCCCCGAGTCGGTGCAGGCCCCGACCAGGAGGGCGGGGACGAGCGTGAGCAGAACGGCTCGCCAGCCGCTGGCCCGGCGCAGAGCCGGGCGGCGGCGGCGGGGTGACCCATCCGGGGTCGGGAACCGGCATCGCGGAGCAGGGGCCGGACGGTCGGCGACGCCCGAACTCCATCGTCGACAGCCCGGCAAGAGCGCACGGACGTGGGGACGCATGGTGGACCTTCCACAGCGGGGCGCATCCTACACGGCCGGGCGACGGCGCCCGGCGGGGAGGAGCGCGTCGAGTCTGTCTCTACTAACGGTTGGAACCGCGGCGCCTTACAGGGGGTCACGCGCGCGGGTGCGTCTTCGGGGCCCCCCAACCCGATCACGATATCCTTGCGGCCCGGCCCGCGCCCTGAAGAATTGCAGCGGTGAGCCGTATCTCACCCGGGGCCGCGCGGTCGGCGCCCGCGGCACCCACACGGCCGCAGCTCTCCCTCACCTCGCAGGAGCACACCGATGTCCCGGCTCGCGAACAGTTGGTCCATGATGAAGTCCAGCCTCGCCGTGTTGCGCCTGGACAAGGAACTGATGGTGTTCCCCGTGCTCTCGGGGCTGGCCACGATTCTGGTGACAGCCTCGTTCCTCACGCCGGCCTTCGCGTTCGGCAGCGGCTGGGACACCATCGGCACGATCGCCGAACAGGGCGGTTACGACCTCTACTTCGTGGCCTTCCTCTACTACCTGGCCTGCTATTTCGTCGTGTTCTTCTTCAACACGGCGCTCGTGGGAGCGGCCATGATCAGGCTCGAGGGAGGCGACCCCACGGTTTCCGACGGACTGCGCATCGCGTTCGACCGGCTACCCTCGATCCTGGGCTACGCGGCGATCGCCGCGACGGTGGGCATGATCCTGCGCATGGTCGAAGAGCGACTCGGCGTGGTCGGACGCTTCGTGGCGGGACTCCTCGGCGTGGCGTGGAGTCTGGCCACCTACCTGACGGTGCCCATCCTCGTGACCCGCGACGTCGGTGCGATCGACGCGGTCAAGGAGAGCGCCCAGACCTTCCGGCGCACGTGGGGCGAGCAGGTCATCGCCAACGCGAGCATCGGGCTCGCCAGCTTCGTGATCGTCCTGCTGATGACGGCGCTCTTCGTACCGGCCCTCATCGTCGCCGGCTCCATCAACGGCGTGCTGGTGCTCGGCGTGGTGGCCTCGTTCATCGGCGGGATCATCTTCCTCTCGATCCTCACGTCGGCGCTGCAGGGCATCTACTCGGCGGCGCTCTACCGCTACGCCACCACCGGCGACCCCGGGGGGCCGTTCGACGCCGGCGCGATGGGCGCCGCGTTCCGCGAGAGGAAGAAGTTCTGGTAGGATCGGGACGCCGAGCGCCCCGGGGGTCGATTACCCCCGGGGCGCCTGGCGTGGCGACGAC